>JAHWKS010000217.1 GCA_019347795.1 Planctomycetota bacterium
GCGCTGATCGCTGGGTGCTACTGGTTCCTTGCCCGCTTCTTTCGCGGCGGCTCATGCGTCCACCCGTCGGGGCCTTCCGCCAGCACCTCGCGATCCTGCGCGATCAACGCCTCCTTCATCTCGGCGAACTTCTCGGGATGTTGTTGCGAGAGATCCGTCGTCTCCTGCTCGTCCTTACGCAGGTTGTACAGCTCGAACTGCGACAGATCGTCGCTGCCGATGATCTTCCAGTCGCCGATCCGCAGGGCGACTTTGTACTGCTCCGGCGCCAGGTGATTCCGCCAGTACAGCGGCTCGCGACGTTCGATGGCCTCGCCCGCGAGGATCGGCAGCAAGCTGGCGCCGTCGATCGGGCGATCACCGGGGAGCGGGATGTCCAGCACGTCGCAGATCGTGCTGAAGATGTCGGAGCCGACCACCGGCTCGTCGCTGGTCGAGCCGGGCTCGATGCGTCTCGGCCAGCGGACCAGGCCCGGCACGCGGATGCCCCCTTCGTGCGAGTGCCGCTTGCGGCCTCGCAGCCCGCCGGTCGAGCCGCGGGTGCGGCCGCTCTCGCCGTCCCCCTCGGGACCGTTGTCGGAAGTGAAGATCACAAACGTGTTGTCCGTCAGCTTCAGCTCGTCCAGCGCATCCATCAGCATGCCGAAGGCGTGGTCCAACTGCGTGACGTTGCCGTGGTGCTGCCGGATTCCTTCATCGTCAATGTCGTCGTAGGCCGCTATAAAGCGCGGGTCCGACTCGATCGGCAGGTGCGGCTCGTGCGTCCAGACGGTGAGGAAGAACGGAGCGTCGTCGTCGCGCCGCTTCTTGAGCCAGCCGATCGCCTCCTCCGCAACCAGCGGAGCGGAGAATCCCTCCAGAGGGCCGACGGGCTCGCCGTTACGGACGAAGTTCACCGGATCCTTGTGACTGGGGGCGGCGTTGTTCTGCGTGGCGAACCAGTGGTCGTAGCCGTGGTCGTCCGGCTGCGGTTGGCGGTCGCTGTTGAAGTGGCCGTTGAGGTGCCACTTGCCGACGTGGCACGTCGCGTATCTCCGCTCCTTGAGCAGCTCGGCGAGGGTGATCTCGCTCGTGCGCAGGTGCACCTGGTGACCCGCGGGAATCCACCGCCACACGCCGTTGCGGTAGGGAGTACGGCCGGTGAGAATCGCCGACCGCGACGGCGAGCACACCGCGCACGCCGCGTAGCACTGGTTCAGCTTCAATCCCTGCGAGGCGAACTTGTCGAGATTGGGCGTCTGAATTCGCGGATGGCCGTAACAGCCCAAGTCCCCCCAGCCGAGATCGTCGGCCAGAAAGACGACAAAGTTCGGTTGAGATGACCGCGCCTCGTCGGCGATCACGGCCGCCGAAGACGGGAAGACTAACGCCGCCGCGGCGAGCAACAGGAATCGCATGGGAGCCTCGCTTCTACGAATTGATGCAATCTCGCGATTGTAACCGGCGCGGCGCCGCGGAGCAAAAAACTCGCAATGCTGCAGTTCGGCGATTCCGTGATGATGGGCGAACTCCACACGAAGGCGTAGTTGGTCGCTCCTGTGCTCCTCGCGGGCGGCTACGCGAAGTCCGATTCGGCCATCGCATGGTATGGTGATTCCGCCGGAGAACCGGCAGCCGACGGGTTGCAACTTCCGCGCCGAACGCGGGGGGCGCCCGTTCGCATCCGTGGTTTCGCTTGCGTTAAAATGCAAACGACGTTTCCATCACCCGCGGCCGATTCCACCACCCCCTCTCGCGTGCGATCGCGCGGGTATCATCATGCCTCGTGAAAATCCTGACGAGCATCGGGCGACCTCGGCCGAACGGATCACCGACTTCGAGACGGTCGCCTTCCCCGAGACGCGCGGGTGGGTGGGAGAACTGGCCGGCTCGTGCGATCTGCTCGCGTATCTGCCGCCCCGCGTGGCGGAGATGCTGGAGGTCAACATGCGCGAGGAAAAGTTCGAGGCGGGCCAGCGCCTGATCCGCCAAGGCGACCCCGGCGACTCGCTGATGGTGATCCGCGACGGCGTCGTGCGGATCGGCTCCAAAGACGCGAACGGCAAGCGGCGCTGGATCGCCCGCTCGGGACGCGGACAGGTCCTGGGGGAAATGGCCCTGCTGACCGGGGAGCCGCGCACCGCCGACGTGATTGCGCTCAAACCGGTGCGGGCGATGGTGCTTTCAGCCGAGACGCTTCACCGCCTGGCGCGGGAGCACCCGGAGATCGGCGAGGTGCTGACGGGGATCGTCGCGCGGCGGCTGGGCTCGGTCGATCACGACGCGCTGGCGGGGAAGACGCTGGGGGGCTGGCTCATTCGCCGCCGGCTGGGCAAGGGGGGCATGTCGATCGTTTACGACGCCGAGGACCGGCAAGGGCGGCGGGCGGCGCTGAAGATGATGAGCCACCGCCTGGTGTACGACGAGGGCGCCTGCCGGCAGTTTCAGCGCGAGGCGGATATTATCCAATCCTTTGAACATCCCAACATCGTTCGGATGTATGAACGATTCGCGGCTTTTCACACCTACTTTCTCGCGCTGGAGTTCTGCGAAGGCGCCCCGCTGGACGAAGTCCTCAAGCGCCGCGGTCCGCTGCCCGAAAGCGAAGCCCGCAAAGTCATCGGCCAGGCGGCGGCCGGACTGGCCTACGCCCACCGGGCCGGCGTCATCCACCGCGACGTAAAACCCGCCAACGTCATGGTCGCGCGCGACGGCACGGTCAAGCTGATGGACTTCGGCCTGGCCCGGCCGGTGGCGGAGCTGCCCGCCTCGTCGGACGCGGCGGTGGTCGGCACCCCCGCCTACATGGCGCCGGAGCAGATGGAGGGTCAATCGCTGACGACGGCGGCCGATCTGTTTTCCTTCGGGGCGGTGATGTGGGAAATCCTCGCGGGGCGCCGGCTGATCGGAAATCTCTCTTTCAGCGAGCTGTTCCGCCTGCACGCCGAATGGAAGCCGCCCGTGGTGCGCGAGACGCTCCCGGAGGTTTCGTCGCAGCTTGCCGAAATCATCGAGCGATGCCTGGCGAAATCGCCGGAGGATCGCCGCGTCGATCTGGCGCCGCTGGCGGCGTGGGCCGCGCCGTTTTCTCTCGAAGGCTAAAAAAAATGCTTGACGGCCGATAGATAGCTTCGCTATACATAGGGAAGCAAGGCAAAGGATCCCATGAAGGAGAAAGACGCATTTCCGCGCGAGCTGCTCCGCGGCAGCCTCGATTTGATGGTGCTCTCGGTCCTCGCCGAAGAGCCGAGGTACGGGTATCTCGTCCAGAAGCGGCTGCGGGAGGCGGGGGGCGGCGGACTGCAGATTCAGGCCGGCACGCTCTATCCGCTGCTCCATCGGCTGGAGGCGGACCGGCTCATTCGCAGCCGCTGGGATGACTCGACCGGCCGGCGGAGGAAGTGGTACGAGCTGACCGCCAAAGGCCGCCGGCAGTTGGAGAAGCAGGCCCGCGAGTGGCGGCGATACGCCGAGTGCATCGGCCGGCTCTTGGGTCCCGCCGTCGGACCGCCCGAGCCGGCGCCCAGTTAGTCGGCTTTCGCGGAGCGAAGGGCCGTTGGTGAACATCATGTCCGAACGTGAATTCGAAACTTATCTGACGTTGCTCTGCCGATTGCTGCGGCTTGATGCGGCGCAGAGGGAGGCGATCGCCCGCGAGCTGCGGGACCATCTGGAGGAGCGGCTGGCGGAGCTGAAGGCCCGCGGCGTGGATCGGGAGGAGGCGGTCCGCGTGGCCCTGGCGGAGTTTGGCGACGCGGCCGGCCTGGCCGCGGAGTTTTCCTGGATTTCTCGGAACCTGAGAAGGAGGTGGCTCGTGCGTGCGACACTCGGTTCGATGATGGCGGCCGCCGCAGCGGTGCTGGCGGCCTTGGCGATGTGGCCCGACGGCCGGACCGGCCCCGCGCCGGCGACGGCGGTCGCGCAGCAGCCGGCGAATGGCGCGGCGGAGGCGTCCGCCGCGCCCGAGACGGCGGAGGCGGAGGCTCCCGAAGATATCTTAAGTCGCCGGCTTGATGCGGAGTTCATCGAGACGCCGCTCGCCGACGTCCTCGCGTTTCTGGCGGACTCGGTCGGCGGGCAGGTCTATGTGAGCCGCAAGCAACTGGACGACGCGGCGATCTCGCTGGATGCGCCGGTGACGCTCAGCCTGAAAAGCGTCCGCGTGGACATGCTGCTCGATCTGCTGCTCGACCAGGTCGATGAGGGACTGGCCTATGTGGTGCGCGACGGGATCGTGATCGTCTCCACCCTGGAGGATCTCGAAGGCACCGCGGAAGTCCGGGTCTACAACGTCCGCGACCTGATCAAACTGTCCGCCGCGTCGGCCGGCATGGAAGGCATGATGGGGGCGGGCGGCTACGGCGCGGAAGGAGCGGGCGAATACGGCGCCTATGGGGGCGAAATGTCCGGAGAATTGTACGGAGAGTACGGCATGTCGGGATTTGGAGGTGAACACCCTTCGGAGCATCGAGCACACGTGCTGATGGAGGTGATTAAGGCCGCGGTGGGCCGGAAGCATTGGAAGGACGACGGCGATTACGGCGCCATCGCGGCTTACGACGGGCTGATTGTGGTCAATCACAACACCCGCGTGCATCAGCAGGTGGACCGCCTGCTGGAGATGATGCGGGCCGCCGCCGGCGAGGGACGGAAAGGAGCGAAGCCATGAAGCGAAGATTCTTGATCATCGCCGCCTTCATTGCGGCGCCGATTCTCGCGATGGCGAGTCATTCCATAATCCTCGCTCAGGAGGCGACGCCGGAGAAACCGGCTTCGCGCACCGCCGATGTTGAGCAAAACGACGATCGCGCCCGCGCGCGGCTTGCGGAGCGGATTCAGCTCGAATTGCTGGAGACGCCGTTTCGCGACGTGCTGGCGTTCCTGGCCGATTCCCTCGGCGTCGAGGTGTACGCCGCCTGGAAGGAGCTCGAAGCGGCGGGAATCCCCGCCGACGCGCCGATCACGATCGATCTCGATCGCATCCGCGGCTCGCTGGCGTTGGAGTTGACGCTCGACCAGGCCGGCGACGGCCTGGCGTATGTGATTCGCGACGGCGTCGTGATCGTCTCCACCCATGAAGACTTGGAAGGCGCCGCAACGACGCGGGTCTACAACTGCCGCGATTTGCTCGCGATGCGCCGCAGCAGGGAGGAAGGCATGTACGGCGCCGGGTATCCCGGAATGGAAGGGGCCATGTTCGGTGGACCGGCTGGAGGTTCGCCTGGGGGCCACCCGGCACAGGAGCCGCCGCCTCCGCCGCCGGTCAGCAGCCCCGCCGCGGGAAGACTTGTGAACATCCTCACCCGCTCGGTCGCTCCGTCGTCGTGGCAGTCGCGGTCGCACACGGGAACCGGCGCCATCGCCGAGTATCAGGGTTTGATCGTCGTGAACCACAACGCCCGCGTGCACGCCCAGATCGAACAGGTGCTGGCGATGCTCCGGCAGGCGGCCGCGTCCGGTCGCAAGCCGGGGAAGGCGGGCGGCCGGTAGTGTCCAATCACGAGAAGTCACGGCCGGCGGGTAATTGCCTTGAAATGAGGATTTGCGGATTGGCGGGTACAGGCGCAGAATAAAAGGAGCACTTTTACACTTGAGATTGCGCCATGCGCCTGCTCCCGACGATACCGGAGTTGATTCTTCTCCTGCTCATCGTGATCGTACTGGGCAGTTTGGCCTACGACTGGTACGCCGGCTATTGCGGCGAACGGGACGGAGCAGCAGAAGCAGTCGAGGATCTTGCCGCTGGTCGCCTACGGCTAAAATTGGGCGGCAAGATTCAGCCCTGGAACTCCAACCTTGTCGGAATTTTCCGCGAAAGATACGGCATCGACGTTCAATTTGTCCACGGATGCGTTCCATCGGCGTACGACTCCGCCTATACCCGCGCCTACAATGAGCGAGTGCTCCGCCACATTGCTGACGAGGCGCCGGAGTTTTCGCTGGATCGCGCGTTTGACGAGGCGCATGACGAATGGATCGCCCAAATGAGTCGCTTTAGATAATGGGCGGCGCGCCGTAGTGTCTCGGCAACATGCGTGGGTTATACTGCGGGAGTTGACATCCTCGTCTCTTCCACCCCCGCACGCGCCCATGGACTTCGAACACCGGCTGCAAAAGGCGATCGAGCGCGGTCACAAGCGCAAGCAGCATGAGGCGCACGAGGCCCGCCGCCGCGAGCTGACCGAGCAGGAGATCAAGAGCCTGCACACGCAGTATCGGCTGATCCTCTCGGAGCACATCGAGTCGCTCATCAAGAAGCTCTCCAACCACTTTCCCGGCTTCCAGTACGAGACGCTCTACGGCGACAAGGGCTGGGGCGCCGCCTGCAAACGGGATGACCTGGAGCTTTCCGCCGGCAAGCGCACCAACCAGTTCAGCCGCCTGGAGATGACGATCCGGCCCTACTCATCGGTGGGCGTCCTGGAGCTGACCGCCAAGGGGACCGTCCGCAACAAAGAGATCTACAACCGGGTCCACTTCGAGCCGGTGGCCGACGCCGACCCGCAGGACTTTATCGAGCTGATCGATCTCTGGGTGCTGGAGTACGCCGAGCTGTACGCCGCGAAGTGACGGCCGTGTCCGAGCTTCCCCACATCGACGCCACTTCCCTTCGCCGGGAGCGGCCGCACCGGGCCGCCGTCGAGGCGCCGCCGCTGGGCGTGGGATTCTTGCTGACGTGGCTGTCGTGCTGCGCCGTCTATCTGGCGGCGGTGCAGGCCTTGGCCGAGAAGCCGCCGGGCGTGATCGGCGTGCTGACGGCCGCGGTGCTCTCGATCGGCTACGGCGCCGCCTGGGCAGGATTGGCGGCCTTCATCGCACGTCAGCTCAGCGCGAAAGTCTACGCCAGCGAGCCGGGCGAATGGCTCCTGGCGATCCTCGGCGCGCGGCTGGCGGTGGAAGTGGCGGTGCAGTTTATTCCCGCCTGGCTTCTCGCCTCGCCGCAAGGCGTGCTGGCGGCGGCCACGAGCTTCTTCCTGGTGCTCCCGCTCTTAAGCCGCAGTCTGCCGCCGTTATGGAAAGCGGTGATCGCGACGATGCTCCTCCTTTACGCGGCGCCGTTGACGGCGATCGCTCTCCGCGACGTGCTGGGGCTTTCGCTCGGCCCGCTGGCGGCGCTCGCCCCTTGGCTGGAGCAGGTGCGCTTCCCTGTGATCCTGATCGCCCTGATTCTCGCCGCCGCAATCGAAGCCTGGCGCAAGACCCGCCGCACGGCCCTCCACTGGCTCGGCGTGCTGGCCTGGATCTGGACGCTCGTCCTCGGCGCCTTCATTTAGCGATTTGGCTCATCACAGGCGGGCCTCCTATGCGGCAAGCCCACCGATGTTTCTCCCGCGGGAATCGCCGTCAAACCAGCGACTTTATTTCGCGCAGGCCGAGCGGCTCGCGCATGGCGAAGGGCTCGCCGTAGCGGACGCCGATGGCGCGGCCCCAGTAGGCGGCCTCGGTGTGGAGCTGGTCGAGGAAGGTGGGCGGGCCGCTCGGACGGCCGGTGATGAACTGGCTCTCGTAGCAGCGGATCGCCGCCAGCTTGCGGTCCCAGTAATCGCTGATGTCCAGCACGAACGCCGGCTGCGGCGCCTGCCTCAGATGGACGCAGTAGTAGTAAAAGATCCGCTGCGGATGGTGCGGCTCGTGCGGCAGGTCGGTCTTCGAGAGCTTCGACCAGAAGCGGGCCGCTTCGATCAACTGCGTCGCCGCCACGTGATCGGGATGGGCGTCGATCCAATACGGCGCGAACAGCCACTTCGGCCGCACGCGGCGAAACACGGCCGCCAGCTTCGCCCGCGCTTCGAGCGTCGGCTCCAGGCTGCGGTTGGGAAGCCCGAGATTCTCCCGCCAGGGGATCCCCAGGACCTCG
>JAHWKS010000218.1 GCA_019347795.1 Planctomycetota bacterium
GCTTGCTGCTCCAGATAGGGGAGCAGGAAACTTGCCAGCCCGTGGTGCTTCAGTCCCATGTACTGCGGGAACATGGGCGTGAGCGGGCCCACGGCGCCCGGCGGAAACACGCGGTAAGTGTCGTGGTAATGGTGCACCGCCAGCCCGTGCTGCTTCAGGTTGTTGGAGCAGGACATGCGGCGGGCCGCCTCGCGGGCGGCTTGGACGGCGGGCAACAGCAACGCCGTCAGGACGCCGATGATCGCAATGACGACCAACAGCTCGATCACGGTAAAGCCGCATCGCTGGGAAATTGGTTTGGCCTCAATCACGGCAACACCTCCGTTGTTTGACCTTCTGAGTCGCTCAATTGCGTCACGTCCCAAATCTTCACCGTCGTATCCCGGCTTCCTGAGACCAGGCGCCGGCCGTCGGGGCTGAACGCCACGCTTTGCACCAGTCCGGTGTGACCGCGGAAGTTACGGACGAACGCGCCGGAGTGGCTGTCCCAGATTTTCACGGCGCTGTCCTCACCCGCGGAGGCGAGCCACTGGCCCTCCTCGTCGGGGCTGAACGCCACGGTGTAGACCTCTCCGTTGTGTCCCTGGAGCGTCTGAAGCTCCCGGCCTGTTTCGACGTCCCAGATGATGACCGTGTTCTTCTTACCCCCCATGGCTAATCGCCCGCCGTCCTGGCTGAAGGCCACGTTCAAACATGGTCCGGGGACCCGCCCCTGGAGTTCGCGTCGGGGTTCTTGTTTCTCGTCGAGGCGGGTCGCGTCCCAGATCTTCACAACCCCGTCACCGCTCGCCGAGGCGAACCAACGTCCGTCCTTGTCGGGGCTGAAGACCAAACCTCGAATTTCCTTTTCGTGCTTGCCCAGCTTATGGAGCTTCCCGCCCGTTTCGGCATTCCAGACTTCGACGTCCCCATTCTGTTTTCCCGTGACCAGGTATTGGCCGTCGGGGCTGAACGCCACGGCGAAGTAGGGCGCCGCGTCGGGCGCCGCGAATCCTGGCGCCCCGGTCTTGAGTTCAAAGATTCCGCGTCCGCTCTCCGCGTGCCAGACCTTGACCGCATGCGCCGGACCGTCCGCGCCGGCAGAAGCGATGCGCAGGCCATGGGGCGGCTGCCAAGCCACGGACCAGGTCATGATCTTGTGGGCCGGTTGATCGAGAAGCACCTCTTTGGTCTCCGCGTCCCAGACCTTCACGAGCGCGCCGTGGCCGGCCGAAACAATCTTTCGGCCGTCGGGGCTGAACGCCACGCTCCGGAGCTCATCGGTGTGCTCCGTGAACGTCAGGCTTTCCTGCCCTTCGTTGGCCCGGAGCGGGCGCGCGTCCCAGATGCGGATGGTCCCGTCGGCGCTGGCCGACGCCAGGCGCCACCCTTCGGGATCGGGGCTGAAGGCCAGGCATTTGCACTCCTCGGCATGTCCCCGCAGGCCGAGCACCTCCCGGCCGGTCGTCGCATCCCAAACGCGCACGATCTTGTCTTCGCCGGCGGAAGCGATGCGCCGGCCGTTCCGACTGAAGGCGACGCACAGGACGTTTCCGGTATGGAGGAAGGTGCTGAGAAGCTCGCCGGTGGTCGTGTCATACACGGTCACGCTTCGGTCCAAGCTGGCCGAAGCCAGCCGCCCGCCGTCCGGGCTGAACGCCAGCGCGCTGATCGGCAAGGTATGCGAGGGCAAAGTGCGGAGCGGCTCCCCCGTTTCCACGTCCCAAAGCCTCTGGAGTTGCCCAGCGGCGCCTCCCGTCGCCAGGCGGCGCCCGTCGGGGCTGAACGCTACGGGGAGGGCATGGAGTTCGTATCCCTGCCAGGGATTACGTGGTCGATCGCTCTCCCAGTCCCAGAGCGTCACGACGCCCTCGCTTCCCGCCGCGAGAAGTCGGCCGTCGGGCGGACGGAATGCGACGGTATACGCCCCGCCAAGGCTGCGAACGGCGTCGCACGGACGGCTGAATAGCTCTTGGGGGGGCGTCGAATCTGTCGTCAAGTCCCACACTTTGACCTGCCGATCGGCGCCGGCGGTGGCCAGATGATTGCCGTGGGGGTGGAAGGCCACGTAGACGACGGACCCGGTATGCGCGGGGAAGGTCTGGAGCAGGTCGCCCGTCTTGCTGTTCCAGATCTTCACCAACCCGTCACCGCCCGCGGAGGCAAGCCGCTCGCCGTCGGGGCTGAACGCCACGGCGTTAAACTTCGTGTCGTCGCGGATCACCAAGGGCTCAACCCGGCAGAGCCGCATCAGGTAACGCCATTCCCATTCGCGAAGATCGTCCGGACAGGCCTCGAGCAGTTTCAAAGTCCGGGCCAGGTTGTCCGACGACAGCTCGCGGTCGGCCAGCGTGATGCGATGGAAGTTCGCCTCCTCCCGTTCCCGGGCGAGCGACTGCCGCTCTCGGCCGAGCGATCCCGTCAATTCCTGATTGGCCCGCCACACGAGGACCGTGCTCGCCGCGAGGGCGGTGACGGTCAGGAGCGCCGCGAAGGCTGCTACCGACGCGCTGACCAAGGCCCTTTTGTGGCGGCGAGCCAGCTTGCCGAACCGGTAGACGGCCGACGGCGGACAGGCCAGCACCGTCTCATCGGCGAGAAACCGCTTCACGTCCGCGGCCAGCGCGGCGGGCGTCTCGTAGCGCCGGTTGCGGTCCTTCTCCAAACACTTCATCACGATCCAATCCAGCTCTCGACGGAACTGGCGGCGCAGCTCCTTGGGGTCGCTGTTGCGGTTGGCGGAGACGGTGCTCGCGGCCTGTCCCAGCGTATCGATTCGCGTGCTCGGCTTAGCCGGATCCTCCTCGCGAATGATCCTCCTGATTTCGTCATGCCCGGCCGTCTTGAATCTCTCCTTGTCGAATGGGGTGGCGCCCGTGAGTAACTCGTACAGCAGCACACCGAGCGAATAAACATCGCTGCGCGTATCAACATCGACGCTGGTCAGCTCCGCCTGCTCGGGGCTCATGTAGAGCGGCGTCCCGACCATCTGGGCGAATTCAGTGAAAAGCGTCTTCTCGGTGAGCTGCTGGCCCATTGCCTTGGCAATCCCGAAGTCGATCACTTTCACGACTGGCTGACCGTCCTGCCGCGTGACCAGCACATTCGTCGGTTTGATGTCGCGGTGGATGACCCCCTTGGTGTGGGCGTGCTGGATCGCCTGGCAGACCGCGGCGAATAGCTCCAAGCGTTCGCGGACCGGCCGGTTGTTTTCGTCGCAGTACGTGGTGATGGGAACGCCGCGGACCAGCTCCATCACGAAATAGGGACGGCTCGATGCCGTCGCCCCCGCTTCCAGCACACGGGCGATGTTCGGGTGGTCCATCACCGCCAGGGCCTGCCGCTCGGCGTCGAAGCGGGCGATGACCTGGCGGGTGTCCATGCCCGGCTTGATGACCTTCAGCGCCACCTTGCGCCGCACCGGCGTCGTTTGCTCGGCCATGAAGACCACGCCAAAGCCCCCTTCGCCGATCTGCTGGAGCAGCTTGTAGGGCCCGATCTGGACGCCTGGCCTCTCGGCCATCGGCTGCTCAAGAGTCAAGTTCACGCCGGGAGGTGGTCCGTCCAGGAAAAAGCTTTCCTGGTTGTGGTGTTCGGAAAGCAATTCCTCGACACGCTGCCGCAGTTCCGCGTCTCCCGCACACGCGGAGGCGACACAGGCCTCCCGCTCAGCGTAAGATTCTCGCTGCAACGCCTCGATAAAGATGTCGCGCTCGCGCATGATCGTTTGCCTCGCGCGACAAAGCACGCGAGCCTCCAAGAGACAGTGCGACGATTTCGGATCCGTCGCGCAAAAAAACTGAAAAGAATCTTGTTAGAGGGGCCCGGGGAAATAGCGCGCTCCGGCTACTCTTCCGGCCCTGCGATCTCACGCCGCAGCCAGGCTCGCGCAAACGACCATATAAAATCGGCCTTGCGAGGAGAGACGCCCAGTGCCTTCGCGGCCTGGGCATTGGTCAGTCCGGCAAAGTAACGAAGCTTGACAAGTTCGGCCGACTGCGGATCGTTCTGCGCCAGGCGATCCAACGCCGTGTCCAAGGCAAGGAGATCGCCGGAGATCTCCTTGGCAGGAATCTGCGAGCTCGCCAGATCCTGCTGCTCCAGACCGCCGCCGTGCTTTGTGCGTGCCTTTCGCCGAGCATTTTCCACAAGGATTCGCCGCATGGCTTCCGCCGCGGCGCCAAAAAAATGCCCACGGCTGTTCCAATTTGGAGAATTCCCGCCGCTCACCAGCCGCAGAAATGCCTCGTGCACTAACGCGGTCGCCTGCAGCGTCTGTCCGGGCTGCTCGTGAATGAGCCGGGCCGCGGCCAATTTCCGCAACTCCTCGTAGACGAGAGGCAGCAATCGCTCCGCCGCGGCCGGATTGCCGGCCTCGATCTGCGACAAAACACGGGTGACGTCGGACATGAACAGCGCGCCAGGAGGAGAATGCAGCCGCTTTCAATATACCCAGCAACCCGTAGGCCAAGGAGGGCCAGACTAGTGGATCGCGAGCATGCGGTGGATTCTGGCGGCGGTGTCCCGCTGCGCCGGTCGCGTCCGACACGCCGACGCCGATACATTGGAATTCTCTACTCTGCCGGATTAGACTCCGGTGCGAATAAGCTCCCGCCCTGTCTCGTCACGTTACCTGTCCTCGTCCGAATAAATATAGCGGCTCAAAGAACACACCGCTCTTGCCGACCCGCAGCCGACCGAGCCCGCCGCTGCGCAGAATCGGCTCGCCAGGATCGCGCGTAAAACGGCAATCCAGAGAATCGCCTCGTGGCGCGTACGCTGGAACAGGAGTGGGAGGCTGCGCTGCACAAGCAGCGCGAAACTCAGGAAGAGTTCAAGCGGTTCCAGAAAGCGACGCCCCCACACCTGACTTCCGCCGAGCGAGAGCAGATTCGGGCGCTGGCCACCAACATTCCGTTATTGTGGAATGCGCCCCACTCCACGCCGGCCGACCGAAAGGAAGTTATTCGCTGCCTGGTGGAGCGCGTTGTGCTTTCTGTACGCGGAGATACGGAATGCGTGGACGCAACGATCCATTGGGCCGGCGGCTATGTCAGCCAGCATGCGATTACTCGTCCCGTCGCGCGATACGAGCAATTGGAGAACTACGACCGCATCACCGCTCGCATTCGCGAGGGACGCGCCCAGGGATTGACGGGCGCCCAGATCGCCGACCAATTGAATCGGGAAGGCTTTCGCAGCCCCGCCACGCGCGCTGGAAAGTTCACGCGGAACATCGTCAATGCGATACAGAATCGCTTGGGAACCCGCAAGCCGTTGCTGACGCGGGAGAAGCTGGCGGTGAACGAATGGTGGCTGCCGGAGCTGGCGGCGGAACTAAAGATCACCACTCGGCGGCTCTACCATTGGGTTCGGAAAGGGTTTGTCCACGCCCGCAAAGGTCCGGCGTCGAAATTCTGGATTCTCTGGGCCGACGCCGAAGAAATCGAGCGATTGAGTCGGCTCCGCGACTACCTGAGGGCGGAGCGGCACATTCCCTACCCGAAAAACCTTACTCAGCCGAAGGTGCAGCCGATAGCAAAGCAGTAGTTTAGCGCTGCTCCTACGCCGTTTTTTCCTCCGACTGGCTTGAATTCTCCCCCAGCAATGCTTCCCAACACTCTGTCGTTTGATTGACGTTCGGAATGTCCTCGCCAAATAGGGCCAGCTCAGTAACAATTTCTTCACGTATGGCGGCCCAGTCAATCGTATCGCTCGGCATTCCATATTGATATTCTTGCTCGATACAATTGGCGATTCTACTAAACAGCCCATGGAGCTCGCGCGCGCGTCCTTCAGAACGCAGCGCTCTTTGAAGGGCGTCACTGACCATAAAAGGAGCAACATAAGACCCGGCACTGTCGTGATAAAGAATAGTGTGACCTTCATTGTCATTGAAATGCTGCCAATGTGACACGAATTGTTCGACGCGTTCGCTTGGCCATTTCAAGAGATGTGTTAATGCCCCGCGCCAAAGGTTACGGTAGTGCAGGGATATGGGGTGGATATTTGACATAGACGGCACCAAACAAGCGCAGAAGTGATATAAACGGATTGGTCCACCTACTGATCGTTGACACCAGCGATGACCGGAATGAGATAAGCAGCTTTCAAGTGGCCAACGGCGTTCATTGTTTCCCATTTGTATTGGATTTGCCCAGCGGGATTCATCACCCACGTACCCGCGGGTTGATGAGCTTCAGGACCAATCACCAAGTCGTAGCCCAACCGCCCTGAATTGTATGGCGCAACTGGTTGTGGAGATCGGAAGCTATTTACATCGGTGAAGTATTGGCTTCCTGGTCCGAAATTCGAATATTCATGTTTATCTAAGGCATTATAAGCCGTCTTGGCAATCTTGAGCACGATGACGAACGGAATTCCACCCTTTTGTCTTGCACGCAACACCGCGCGAGCGACAGGTGTACCGGGTGTCGGTTTGGACCGATAGTTCATCCGCGCCGGTCCATGTGCGGATGTGCTGGCCGACATCGTTGAAGACGTAGTGAATCGTTCCCTCGGGCGTGGCGACGCGTGTGAGCCTGCTTTCCGCGTCGTACGTGCTGGACGTAAGTCGCTGGTCGGCGGTGGTGGTCAGATTGCCGTCGCCATCCTGGACGATCTCGACTAATCGGCCGAAGGCGTCATGGGTGTAGATCCAGACTTCACTCGGAGCGCCGGCGCCGCCCGCGTACTGATCTAAATTGTCAAAGTACCGTTTCTTCTGCAGGCGGCCTTGGCCACCGGCGGTGTTGTCGAAGCTGGATTCGGCAACAACGCCTTCGAAAGAAACGTGCAGCGTTTGCTGACTGCGATCATTGTACCAAAATCCCTCGGTGAACGCGCCGGGATCGCCCGCCAGGTCGCGCACGTCCTGCCCGAGTTGAATAAGGCTGTAGGCTTGAGCGGTGCCCAGAGGCAGAGTGCGACTCAGTTGCCGGTTCTGTGTATCGAAGGTGAAAACGGTGTCGCGGACGTCGTCGCCGGGCGCGGCTAGGTGGTCGTACTGGATCGTGCCGTCGGCCTTCTGTTGGACGTTATCGCGAATATGCGTGTGGTTGCCTTGGGCATCATAACCGTACTCGTAACGCGGATGGACCATTAGGCCTGACTCGGGATGGAGCACGGTGGCCAAAATCACCGCCGTCAGCCGGCTGTTCCCGTCGTACTCAAAGCGCTTGACGTGGCCCAGTTGGTCAGTTTCCGCAATCGCTCGGTCATGGACGTCATACGTCGTTTCCGTGCTTGTGCCATCATCGAAGATGGTTTTCACAAGACGGCTGTGCTCGTCGTAGCGGAATTCCGTCTTCCGGGCGTTCGTGCGGTTGATTGTTTCGACATTGCCGCTCGCATCCTCCACCTGGACGATATTCGTCCATTCGCGGAATCGCTGGCCGTAAACGTTGAATTCGATCTCGGTGCGGTGGCGGACAAACTTGCCGGGGTATTGCCCAGCGAGCCCGACGTCTTCGGCGGGCAGCGGATGGGTCACGACTGCAGTTTGACGGCCCTTCGCGTCGTACTCAAAGTCGGTGATTTGACCGTCGGCGGCTATCGTGCGGGCGACCTGGCCCTTGGCGTTGTAAAGGCTCTCGGAAGTGGACAAAACCGTGCCTTCGGTGGTGACGACCGAAGCGCCGCTTTGGATTTCGACCACCGCGCCTGCGATGCGCTGCGATTTGTGAGCGCGGCCTTGATCGTCGTAGAGCGTGCGGGTGGCCCGAGCGGGGGCGGCGCCTTCGCCCAGGAGAGTCGAGCCCGGCAGAATAAACCTGTCGGTGGTCAGCTCCACGCGGCCATACTGATCGTAAACCGTCCGGGAAACG
>JAHWKS010000219.1 GCA_019347795.1 Planctomycetota bacterium
CCTGACCCCTGACCCCTGACCCCTGACCCCTGACTCCTGACCCCTGACTCCTGACGATTGACTTTCCCTCCCGGCGGCGCGAAGATACGCTGTCGCCGGCGGGGGCAATAACCGCCCTCGCCCGGCGAATACCTGGGTGAATTTCGCTTCGCTTTTCCCTTTTCTCCTCGTGCGCGAGGCCGGCCATGGAAACCCTGTTTCTCTTCTGTGCGGTGATCGGCGGGGCGGTGCTCTTGTTCCAGTTCGCCATGACCCTGATCGGCTTCGGCGCCGAGGAAATGGGCCTGGATGGCATGGACGGCGGCGGGCATCACGGGATGGGCGATGTGACCGATGCCGGACACTCCGGCGACGCCGGCGGCGACCATCACGGTATGGAGCACGACAGCAGCAACTTGTTCAAGATGTTCACCTTCCGCTCGCTGGTGGCCGCGATTGCTTTCTTCGGCATCGCCGGCATGACCGCCAGCAAGGCGGAGTTGGACGCGTTCACCACCCTCGGCATCGCCCTGGTGGCCGGCGCCCTGGCCTTGTACTTCGTCGGTTGGCTGTTCCAGTCGATGCACCGCCTGGCGGAAGACGGCAACGTGCGGATCGAGCACGCCGTCGGCCTTCCCGGCACGGTGTACATCCCGATCCCCGAGCGCAAGTCGGGCGCCGGGAAAATCCAGCTCAAGCTGCAAAACCGGATCGTCGAGCTGCGGGCCGTCACCTCGGAAGCAGAAAAGCTTCCCACGGGTGCTAATGTTGTGGTGGTCGAGGTGATCAATGCCAACACAGTCGAGGTCGAACTCGCCCGCGAACCCGCGAAAACCTAACCGCGCTGCGTCCATCGGAGATCGCTCGTTTAACCGCGACCCAGCGGGTCGCGCGAGGCTGAACCGCCATGAATGTCCGCGCCTCCGGTCTGCTGCGGTTCAACATTCAAAGCCAGCTCGCTTAATTCCACTCGGGGGGAGAGAAACACCCATGACGCTTCCGATTCTACTGGGCCAGATCTTCGATGACCCCAAGGCCTGGGGCATCGCCGGGGCCTTGCTCTTCGTGTTCCTGGTGATGATGGCGATCATGCTGATCGCCAAGTGCGTCAAGCGCTGTCCCAGCAACCGCGTGCTGGTGATCTACGGCAAAACGTTCTCCAAGGGGAACGTCGCCAAGACGATCCACGGCGGGGCGGCCTTCGTGGTGCCCCTCATCCAGGACTACGCCTACCTGAGCCTGGAGCCGCTGCAGATCGAGATCCCGCTCCGCGGCGCCCTCTCGATGGAAAACATCCGCGTCAACGTGCCCAGCGTGTTCACGGTGGCCATTGGCACCGAGCCGGAGGTGATGGCCAACGCCGCCATCCGCCTCCTCGGCCAGGGCACGCCCGAGGTCCGCAAGCAGGCCGAAGAAATCATCCTCGGCCAGTTGCGGCAGGTGATCGCCTCGATGGGCATCGAGGAGATCAACCGCGACCGCGACACGTTCCTCCAGCACATTCAGCAGTCGCTCGAGCCGGAGTTGGCCAAGGTCGGCCTGGTGCTGATCAACGTGAACATCACCGACATCACGGATGAGTCGGGCTACATCGACGCCATCGGCCAGAAGGCCGCCTCGCACGCCATCCAGAAGGCCCGCGCCGACGTGGCCGATAACGAGAAGATGGGCGAGACCCGCGTGGCCAGCGCCGAGCGGGACAAGACGGTCCAAGTAGCGGAGGCCCGCAAGGAACAGGCGATCGGCATGCGGGGAGCGGAGAGGGAGCAGGCGGTCCGCGTCGCCGAATTGCAAAAGGAGCAGACGATCGGCGAGCAGAAGGCCGCTTATGAGCGGGAAGCCGAGGTCAAGATGCAGGAGCGCGACAAGCGTATCCGCGTCGCCAGCGCCGACGCCGAAGCGATCGACGGCGAGAACGAGGCCCAGGCCCGCATCGCCGCCTCGCAGGCCGAGCTGGCGGTTCGCCGGGCCGAGGCGTACCAGACGGGCGAAAGCCGCAAGAAGGAGGCCGAGGCGGCGGTCCTGGAAATTCAGAACCGCGCCATGGCCAAGGCCGCCCTCGCCCAGGCCGAGCGGATCGAGGCCGAGAAGCGGGCCGAGCTGGAAGCCCCCGCCAAGGCCGAGAAGGCCCGCAAGATCGTCGATGCGGAGGCCGAGGCCGAACGCAAGCGGATCGACGCCCAGGCCGAGGCCGACGCGGTTTACGCCAGGCTGGAAGCCGAAGCCCGCGGCCAGTACGAGATCCTCGCCAAGAAGGGGGAAGGCCTGCGGGCGATCGTCGAGTCGTGCGGCAGCGCCAAAGAGGCCTTCCAACTCCTCATGCTGGAGCACCTCGACACGCTCGCCGAGACCTCGGCCAAGGCGATCTCGAACATCAAGTTCGACAAGGTCGTAGTCTGGGAGAACGGCGGCCTGAACGGCCACAACAGCACGTCCGGCTTCCTGAACAACATGGCCCGCACCCTCCCGCCGATGATGCAAGTCATGAAAGACATCGGCGGCATCGAGTTCCCCGAGTCCTTGGTGAAATTCACTGGAGAGGAAAAGAAAGAGCCGGAACCCGCCGCCACCTCCACCCCCTCCAACCGCAACGGCGGCGCCGCGCCGTCGCGCAAAGACGGCGCCAGCGGGGCGACGTAGACCAGTGCCTGCGCCGCAGGCGTAACACAACACAGCCCAGGGTCGCGCAGCGCACCGTGGGTACGCTCTGGCAGAGCCGGGGCAGTTGCGAGGAATTCGCGGACGCGTGCCCGTGCGTCAGTTCGTCTCGACCAGTCCCGCGCCGAAGGTGAAGCCGCCGCCGAAGGCGCAGAGGCCGAGGCGGTCGCCGGGGGCGGATTGCGGGAGGAGATCGCTCAGGCAGAGCGGGATGCTCGTGGAGGAGGTGTTGCCGTAGCGGTCAATGTTGCTGTAGACCGGCGCCCCGATGCGGCTGGCGATCGCGTCCAGGATGCGGCCGTTGGCCTGGTGCGGCGCCACCCAGCGCAAATCGCACACGTCCCATTCGGCTCGGCGGCAGACGCGCTGCAGGCTGGAGATCATCGACTTCACCGCCTCGCTGAAGACCCGCTTGCCGTGCATCTGAATGAACCCGCCGTTCTGCAGCGGCACCGAAAGCGTTCGGCCGTCCTCGCTCTTGGCCGAGAGCTCTGGCCGATGCACCCGGCCGGCGGAGCGGTTGAAGTGGTCCTCGCCGTAGAGCACGGTGGCCGAGGCGGCGTCGCCGAAGAGAATCGCGGTATCGAAGTCGTCGCGATCCAAGAGCGGCGAGAGCACCTCCGTGGTGACCACCAGCACGCGCCCCTCAGGGGTGCTCTGCAGGAAGTCGTAGGCCGACTGCAGGGCGTAGAGATAGCCCGAGCAGGCGGCGCTCATGTCGAAGGCGGGCGCCAGCGACCTGGTCTTGCCGGTGGCCAGCGAGTCGCAAATGCGGCAGGCCATCGAGGGGGTGATCGAAGTGGGGCTGGTCGTGCTGCAGATCACCATGTCCAAGTCGGAAAGGAGCAGCCCTTCCCGATCGAGCAACTCCCGGCAGGCCGCGGCGCCGAGCGTCACCGGGTCTTCCCCCGGCCCCGCCCAGTAGCGATGGGCGATGCCGGTGCGGCGGACGATGTCCTCGGCCGTCATATCCGATTGAGCCGTGAGCAATTCTTCGTTGGTGACCAGCCGGCTGCCGACGGCCGACGCCGGACGTGAAAGACCGACGTGAAAGCGCCGCCGCCGCTGTCCAGATCGCGGCAGCGGCACTCGGCCGGCGGTGTTTCGCCGCGTAAAGACCGGCGTTCCGGGCTGCTCTTGCGTTACGGGGCGCCGGCGCGACTTCGCTTCGGTGCGCAGCGTGCAGAGCGAGGCGCCGACGGCGAGGGTGTCTCCCTCCGCGGCGTCGATGCTTTCGACCATGCCCGCGGTCGGGGCGGTGAGATCGAACACGCTCTTGGACGCCTCCAGCGACACGACCGGCTGGCCGGCGGCGACCGCGTCTCCCGGCTCGACGTAGAACTCCAGCACCTGCACGGTCTCATCCGATGGGCCGGAGCCGATCGCCTCGATGGCGAACAAGCCGTCTTGCGGCGCCGGCGGCGTCTGCCACTCCACGTCCAGGTCGAGCATGTCGGCCGCGGTCTCGACCACGTGCTTGAGCGAGGGGAGCGTCTCGATCTGATTCGCGAAGTTGCACGGCACGTGCACGTCGGGCCGGGCGACCCGCCGCATCGCCACCGGCACGCGGGCCTTCTCGGCCACGGTCGCCAGCACCTCGGCGCCGAAGCCGCAGGTGGCATTATCTTCGTGCACGACCAAGAGCCGCGAGGTGCGTTCGGCAGAAGCGATCACCGCCCGCTCATCCCAGGGGGAGAGCGACCGCAGGTCGAGCACCTCCGCCTCGACGCCGGCGGCTTCCAGCAGCCCCGCCGCCTTCTCGCACAGCTTAACGGTGTTGCCCCAGCCGACGAGCGTGAGGTCCCGGCCCGGCCGGGCGCGGCGGGCGACGCCCAGCGGCGTGAACTGCTCGCGGACATTGCCGGACACCACGATCCGCGGATCGTTGAGCAGCGCTTTGGGATAGTAGAACAGCGTCGGCCGGCCGCTCTCGAAGGCGGCGTTCAACAGGCCGGCGGCGTCGGCGGCGGTCGCCGGCATCATCACGTCCAGGCCCGGCGTATGGGCGAGGACCGACTCGTTCGTCTGCGCATGGAACGGCCCCAGCCCCGGGCGATAGCCGCCGCAGGCGACCATCAGGATCACCGGCGTGGACCACTTGCCGGCGCTTCGCCAGTGGATGCTGGCCAGCTCGGAGACGATCTGGTTGTACGCGGGGGGGAGGAAATCGGCGAACTGGATGAAGGCGACCGGCCGCTGTCCGGCCATCGCCCGCCCGATCGACGCCCCGACGATCGTCGCCTCCGACAGCGGCGAGTTCACCACGCGGCCGGGATAGTCGGTGCTCAGCCCGCGGGTCACGCCGAAGACATCCCCTTTGGGATCCTCGATGTCTTCGCCGTAAAGGCACACCCGTGGGTCGTCGGCCAGCCGGCTGCGAAGCACGTCGCGGAGCGCCTCGCGCATCGTGAGGAACTCGCCTTCGACGGCGCCGGCGTCCAGCTCCACGCCGCGGCGTTCATGGCCGGGATGGGTCAGTTCAACCGGGAGCGGCTTTTTCGCGGTGAAGATCGGCCTCGGGTCGGGCGATGAAAGCGCCTCCTCTTCGGCGGCCGCCAACTCCGCATCGACTTCGGCTTCCAGAGCCGTCAGCGCGGCTTCGTCGCAGCCGTGCGCGATGAGCCGCTCGCGGTAATGCCGCACCGGGTCGCCCGTTTCAGCGGCGCGGACGATGTCGTCCACCGTGCGGTAGCGGGTCTGATCGTCGGCGTTGGTGTGGCTATCGAGCCGCTCCACGTCGAGAACCACGAAAGCCGGTCCCCGGGCGTGGCGCATCTGCGAGACGATGCGGGCGAAGCCGGCGTCGGTCTCTTCGGCATCGCGGCCGTTGAGCCGATGGATCGGCGTCCCGAGGTACGTCTCCTGCGGGCCGAGCGGCGTCTGGTAAAACGTGCGGCCGGCGGTGCGGGTCGAGATCGCCAAGCCGTTGTCCTGAATCACGAACAACACGGGAAGCCGACTGCGGACCGCCTCGGCCATCGCCTCCAGGAACTCGCCCTGCTGCGTCGAGCCGTCTCCCACGCCGCAATACACGACCGGCCGCGAAGTCTCATCCCGGACCGCGGCGGCCACCCCGACTGCCTGCAGCGCCCCGTTTCCCACCGGCGCCACCATGTCGAGCAACCGGAGGTTCGGATCGCTGAGAAACGGGCTCATCTGCCGCCCCCGCGAGGGACCGGCATCTTTGCACAAGAGCGTGTGATAATACGCCGCCGGAGAAACGCCGCGAGCCAGTAGCAGCGCCCGATCGCGATAGTGGCAGTGCAGCCAGTCGTCGGCGGTAAGGTGGCCGGCCAGAGCGGCCACCGCTTCGTGGCCCGAGGCGGAGACATAGAAGAACGCCTCGCCGCGATTGACCAGTTCCCGCTCGCGGGCGTCCAGCCGACGGGCGGCGAACATAGCCCGGTAGAGGTCGAGTCGCCGCCGTAAGTCCGTGTTGCCCATCAGCTTCCTTCCGTCGAGCCGCAAGGGAAGCAGGTTACCGGTTGACGCCAAGAAAATCAACGTCACAATGAGCCGGCGCATCCCAGAGTATATTCGTAATTCGAGACCGCGAGGAAGAAGTGAAGTATAGACATAGACGGCTCGTGAACTGCGGCGACTTCAGGGGGACGTGGGAAAAGCCCGCGGCGAATGGGAAGGCCTAGCGAGTGACGTCGAGCTGCTCGGCGTCTTGAGCCGGCTCTTCGCTCAGCCCCGCATCGGGGACGGGAGGGGCGAAGACCGTCACTGCCCGCGGATGAATGCGGAACGTGGCGGGGGTGTAGGCGATGATCTCGCCGTCGGCGTTGATGGCGCGTTTTTTCTTCGTGCGAACCTCGAACTCCGTCGCGCGGAAGGTGCGGACGTAGGCGTGGTTCTTG
Source organism: Planctomycetota bacterium (assembly GCA_019347795.1). Classification (GTDB taxonomy): domain Bacteria; phylum Planctomycetota; class Planctomycetia; order Pirellulales; family Pirellulaceae; genus JAHWKS01. The sequence continues at coordinate 6,501 of JAHWKS010000219.1, forward strand.
AGCCGGCCCGACTTCAGGGCCCAGAGCAGCGGCGCCAGTTGCCACCAGCGTTCGATCTCCAGAGTGAACAAGTCAAGCCACTGATCGTCGATCGTGGCGTCGTCGGCGACCGAGAGAAAACCGCCGTAGAACCGCCCGTTGCCGACCGTGATCTGCACGGTGCGCGTGCGATGCACCTCATCCCCAATTCGAATCTGCGCTCGAAACGGCCGCAGATGGCGCAGCACCCGGCCGGCGGAGATGAGATACGCCATCACCCCCCACCGCTTCTTCACGTCGCGGGTGAGTTCGCTGGTGATGTCCACGCTCATCCCCATCCCAGCCGCGTTGAAGTAATACTTTCCGTTGACCGAGCCGACGTCGATCTCCCGCGAATGTCCCTCGGCGATCACCTGGCAGGCGTCATCCAGATCGGCGGAGATGCCCAGGGTATGGGCCAGATCGTTCGCGGTGCCCAGCGGGAGAATGCCCAGCGGGAGGCGGGTTTTGACCAATCCTTCGGCCGCGGCGTTGAGGGTGCCGTCGCCGCCGCCCACCACGACGAAGTCCACGCTCTTGTGATGCTCCAGGATCAGGCGGGACAGATCGCCGGGCTTTTTCGCGCGCTTGGGAAGCACTTGGAAGCCCGCCTCACGCAGCCGCTCGAACGCCTCATCCAGTTGCTGCGCGACTTTGCGGGCGCCCAGGTTCCCCAGAAAAAGGGCGCGTCGCCGGTGAATGCGATGATTGCCCGATCCATCCATAGGAGAGTCGCCTCGTGTAGGCGGCAGCCAGATGCGGCGCCGGTGGTCCGTCGGTTATGGTAGCAAACGACGGGCCAAAGGGTGGCGATGGGCGAAGTCGCGATGGGCGGCGCGGACCTCCGGCGATTGGTTAATCGCCGGCTATTGGCGCGTGAGAAAAGGCGTCGCTTTACGTAAGGCGCCTGTCGCCGCGTTCGCGTTACATCACGGCGAAGTAGTTCTCCACGGCGAAGTCGAAGGCCTCGGGGGTGAGCTTCAACTCCCTTTGCTCGTAGAGGCAATGGTGGCGGATCTGCAGCAGCAGGTCCCGGGGCTGGCAGCAGCGGTAGGGGCGATTCGCCGCCCGGTAGTGCCGGGCGATCAGGTCGTCAATCACCTGGTCCTCGTATTCGAATCCCAGCTTGGGGCACATCAGGCGGAATAACTGCCGGAACTCTTCCTCGGTCGGGTCGATCACCTCGATCTTGTAGGGGATGCGGCGGAGAAAGGCGTCGTCGCACAGCTCCCGCGGCTCCAGGTTCGTCGAGAAGATGATGAGCTGATCGAACGGCACC
>JAHWKS010000220.1 GCA_019347795.1 Planctomycetota bacterium
GGGCGTCGCGAGCCGCTTGCCGGCGCGCTGGCAACAGCGCCACAAGCGGCGTTACCTTCGCTGGAAGATTGGCCGCGGGGCGTTCCACGCCGACGAAGCCGAGGAGTCGATCCTCCCCACGCTGCTGTCGTCGGGAGATTGGGCCCTCGACGTCGGGGCGAACGTCGGCCATTACGCCTCGCAGTTCAGCCGCCTGGTCGGGTCGCAAGGGCGGGTTATCGCCCTGGAGCCGACGCCGGCCACCTTTGAACTGCTGACGGCCAACTCGCAACTCTTCGCCTTCGAAAACGTGACGCTCTTGAACGTAGCGGCCTCCAACGGGACGAATCTGTCACGTATGGAGACGCCGCGGTGGAGCAACGGCGCGGCCAATTACTACGAATCTCGGCTGGACGACGCAGGCAACGGCCCCGTCGTGCTGACTTTGCCGGTTGACGCTCTCGCCCTTCCCCACGAGGTTCGCCTGGTCAAGATCGACACGGAAGGGCACGAGTTGGCCGTGCTCGAGGGCATGGCCGGATTGATCGAGCGCGACCGTCCGACGCTGATTGTCGAAGCGAACGATCCGGCGGTGATCGACTTTCTCGCCCCTTGGGACTACCACCTTGAGCAACACGACGATTCACCGAACTATGTCTTCCGTAACTTTGGCTGAAGCCCGCGTCGCCGATCAGGCGACGGCCGGCGCCGCGCCGGGCGGAGCGATCGTTCAACTGATCGCCTCCAGCTCGTTTGGAGGGCCCGAGCGTCAGATGCTGGAGCTGGCCCGGCAACTGGCGCCGCGGCGGCGCACGGTGTTCGCCTCGTTTTCTGAGGGAGGATCTCGCCAGGACCTTCTGGAAAAGGCGGCCGCATCCGGGTTTGAGGCGGTGTTGCTGCGGCACGACGCTCCGCGACTGAACGCGGCGATTGCTGAGATCCGCGAGCTGCTCTCCCGCGTCGGCGCCGGCGTGGTGTGCTGCCATGGCTACAAGCCCGACCTGCTCGGCGGCGCCGCGGCGCGCAGGCAGGGGGCGCCGGCCATCGCCGTCTCGCGAGGATGGACCGCCGAGACATGGCGGGTCCGGGGGTATGAGATCCTCGACCGCTATGCCCTCCGCTGGATGGATCGCGTGGTTTGCGTATCGCAGGAACAGGCCCGAAAGGTGCGCCGCGCAGGCGTCCCGGCGCGAAAGGTGGAAGTCATCTACAACGCCATCCGCCCTGAGCGATTTGCGCAGGTCGATGCGGCGGATCGTCTGCGTCTGGAAGCGATGTTCCCGCGCACACCGAGGTGGATCATCGGGTCGGCGGGGCGCCTCAGCCCGGAAAAAGGGCTGGACGTGCTCATCGACGCCGCGGCCGCCGTGGCTGCGCGCGCTTCGGACGTCGGGTTCGTTCACTTCGGCCAGGGCCGGCGCCGTGAGGCATTGGAGCGGCGCATCGCCCGCCGGGGGCTCGGCGACCGTTTCCTTCTGCCGGGACACTGCGAACGGCTGGACCGTTTCATGCCGCACTTCGACGTGTTCGCGCTCCCTTCCTACACGGAGGGGCTGCCCAATGTCGTGCTGGAGGCTTACGCCGCCGGCGCGCCCGTGGTCGCAACGCGGGCCGGCGGCACGCCGGAACTGGTGGAAGACGGCGAGAGCGGCCGCCTTGTCCGGCCGGGGAACGCCCCGGATTTGGCGCGCGCTCTGACGGAAATGCTCGACTCCGAAGCGCGGCGTCGGCGGTTCGGCGCCGCCGGACGCCGGCGCGTCAGCCGCGATTTCACCTTTGAAGCCCAGGCGGAACAGTACGAGCGGCTGTTGGCGTCGCTTTGCTCCCGTTGAGAACTATCAATCCGTCCATGTCCTATAAGTTGTTGACTCGAGTAGCGCGGAAGACGCGTGCTGCGCCCGGCCGTCTGCCGGGAGCCGCCGCGGTCGCCCGGCGGCTGCGCGCCTCTGCGACGCCGGTTGTCATGTACCACGGAGTGACGGCGGCGCCTCCGGCCGTTTTCAATTGGTGTCAGCTCGCGTGCGAGTCGTTTCAGCAGCAGATGGAGTTTCTTGCGCAGGAGTACGTCGTAACTCCGCTTGCCGAAATTGTCGCGCGGCTCCGCTCGGGCGCCCCGCTGCCGCGAAGGGCGGCGTGCGTCACCTTTGACGACGGCTTCCGCAACGTGTTGACGACGGCGCACCCGATCCTGGCGCGCCTGCAGATTCCGGCGACGGTGTTCCTCGTGACGGGGCTGGTGGGCAGCGCCCGCTCGGCCTGGCCCGAGCAACTGTATGCGTCGTTGTCGGCCACGTCGCTCGCATCAATCGCGATGGACGGCCGCCGTTGGCTGTTATCTACCAGGCAGGAGCGCGCCGCGGCGTATGCGTCTCTGACGGAGATTTTGAAGACACTTCCGGAGGAAGAAAAGGATCGCCGGCTGGAATCTCTGTTGGCCTCGATGGCGGGGCCGCCCGCGCCCACCTGCAATTCCCCGCTGGCTCTGCTCGACTGGAGCGACGTGGATGAGCTGGCGGCAGGGGGGCTCGTACAGTTCGGCTCGCACACGCACACCCATCCCATCCTTTCGCGGTGCAGCGCCGAGCGACAGCGGGAGGAATTGACCCGCTCGCGCGCATTGCTCCTTGAACGGCTCGGCCGCGCTGATCTCTTCGCCTATCCCAACGGCGGGCGAGAAGATTTCACCTCGCTCACCCGGCGCCTGACGGCCGAGGCGGGTTATCGCGGGGCCGTCACCACCCTCGAGGGCCTGAACTGCGCGGGCGGCGACGTTTATCAGATGCCTCGCGTCCACGTCGGCGCCGACACGTCGCTGCGAGACTTCGAATTGAGAATGGCCGGCTTCTAGCGTCCGATCCAGACATGTCCAGCACGCTTGTTTCTAATTCCGAGCGCTTTCCCGCGGCCGCATCCGCCGGCGCGGCGAGGCGGCCGGTGCGCGTCTGTTTCCTGATCGAGCAATTGCTCGCGGGCGGCACGCAGCTCTGGTGCCTGCGCTTGATCCAGGGACTGGACCGCTCGCGAGTGGCGCCGCTCTTGTGTCTTCTCGATGGAGAGGACGAGCTTTCCCGATCGCTTGAGCCGTCGGATTGCCCCGTGCTGCGTTTGGGCGTGCAATCGCTGCGCAGCCCCTGGGCGTTTCGACAGGCGTGGCGTCTGGCCCGGTTTCTGCGGGAGCAGCGGGTCGATGTGTTGCAAGTGCACCATGCCGATCCGACATACTTCGGTCTGCCGGCCGCCCGCATGGCAGGCGTGCCGCGCGTGGTGCACACGTGGTACAACCTGGGGCACAACCTTACGGCGCGCGACCGCCGGCTGACGGCGTTTTGCGCGCGGTTTCTCGACGGCGCCGTCGCCAACTGCCGGGCGTGCAAAGAGTCGTGCGCGTCGCTGACCGGCGCCTCGCCTCAGTCGATCGCCGTGCTGGAGAACGGGGTCGATCTCGACGCATTCGCATCGATCGCTCCGCTGTCGCCGCGGCCGGAGCCGCGGCCGGTGACCGGGATGGTCGCCAATCTCTCGCCGGTGAAAGAGCCGGAGCTGTTGGTTCGCGCGGCGCGGCTGGTTCTCCAGACGCATCCGCACGCGGAGTTTCGCATCGCTGGCGTCGGCGACCTGCAGCAGCCGCTGGAGCGGCTCATCGAAGACCTCGGCTTGCGAAGCCGCTTCGTGCTCGCGGGCCGCGTGAGCGACATCCCCGCCTTCCTGAGCGACGTGCGAATCGGCGTGCTTTGCTCCCGGGCCGAGGGATTGCCGCATGCGGTTCTGGAATACATGGCTGCCGGCCGGCCGAGCGTGGTGACGGCGGTCGGGGGGAACGTGGAGCTGATTCGGGACGGCGTCGAGGGCCTCGTCACGCCCCCGGGGGACGCAGAAGGGCTGGCGTCTGCGCTGCGGCGGATGTTGGACGACCCCCGCCGGGCGGCGGAGATGGGGGCCGCCGCGCGACGCCGCGTTGCAGCGCATTACAGCCGGGACGCGATGCTGCGGCGGTTTGAGCAGTTCTACTGCGACCTGGTCAGCCGCCCGCGCGGATCGTTTCCGGCTTCGACTTCATGCGTTCAGGCAGGAGACCCATGAGCAACGTCATCGTGACCAACCGTCCCTTTGAACCACGTGATTGGCCGGCCGATGTCGAGGTGGAGGAGGTGCGCGGCCCGTCCATCCCGCTCCGCCGCGTTCCGCTCTTGGGCCCTGTGTTGGACCTGACTGCGAATGCCGTGGCGGCGCTCAAGCTCCTTCGGGCGAGTCGCCGCGCAGGCGCTGCAGCGGTCGTGAGTCTGGGCCGCCGCAGCGGATGGCTGCTCTGCTTTGTGCGGTCGTGGCTTCCGGATCGGGGGACCGTGGTGGCGTATATGGCCCTCTTTGGAGAGAACCCGAGCTGCCCTCGCCTGAGCCGCTGGCTGACGCGCCGCGTCGGCCTGGGGGCCGACGTCGTCGTTGTTTTTTCGCGATCGCAAATCGACGCCTACCATCGCGCCTTCGGGATTCCGCGCGAGAAGCTGGTATTCGTTCCTTACAAGGCGAATCACTCAAGATCTCCTTCCCCCGAGCTGCCGGAGGGGGGCTTCATTTTCAGCGGCGGCAACTCGGAGCGCGATTACGCCACCCTGTTCGCCGCCGTCGATGGTCTGCCGGTCGCGGTGGTTGTATCGCGCACCGATCACTCGCTCACGCGAGGGCTGCGCACGCCGGAGAACGTGCTTGTCCTCTGCGCGCAAGAGCCCGCCTATGAGCGGCTGATGGCGATGAGCCGTTTCGTCGTCATCTGCATTCGCCGCGGCGTCTGCCGCGGCGCCGGCGAGGCCTCCTTCCTGAACGCCATGTGGCACGGCAAGGCCGTCGTGGCGGCCGACGACGTCTCCGCGGCGGATTACATCGGCGAGGGTATCGACGGGTACACCGTCCCGGCCGGCGACGCGGCTGCGCTGCGGCGCCGGATCCTCGAGCTGTGGAATGACCCGGTCCGCGCCCGCGCGATGGGCGAAGCAGGCCGGGCGAAAGTGGAAGCGGGTCTTACGCATCGCGCTTTTGAGCAGCGACTTTTGAACCTGGCCGTTCACGCAGCGGCCCAACACCCTCACGGCGACGCCCCCTCTGCGCGCCTCGCCGAGGGGGCAACGCCATGAACGCTTCTCGAATCCTCGTGCTAACGTTTCACGCGGTGGGCCGCGACCTGCGGCCTTCGGCGCCTCGGAATCGAGCGTCCGCCCGGTACGCGGTCGCGCAAAGCCTGTTTGCGCAGGTGTTGGAGCACGTCTCCGCCGACGGCGCCGTCACGGCCCGCGACATTCTCGCGGGCGTCCAGGGCCGGTGCGTCGTGCTGACGTTTGACGATGGTCTGCGAAGCGACTACGACGCCGTGTTTCCCCTCCTCCAGGAAAAGAGGCTGCCGGGGGTGTTCTTCGTCAGCGCGGCGAACGTGGGGGCGCCCGGCTATACCGACGCCCGGCAATTGTGCGCGATGGCGGCCGCGGGCATGGAGATCGCCAGCCACGGTTGCCGGCACGAGTATTTGATCGCCATGCCGCGGCGCGACGCGGTGCGGGAGATCGCCGAGTCGAAGGACCGCCTGGAGCAGCTTGTGGAGCAGGAAGTCGTCTCGTTCGCTCCCGTGGGCGGTCATTTCCGCCGCTGGATGGTGGCCGCCGCCGCCGAGGCGGGCTACCGCGTGTTCGCCACCATGGTCCCCGGCGTGAGCACCACCGGCGGATCTCCGCTGGTGTTGCGCCGCAATCACGTTCTGAGCAGTCACGATGCCCGATACGCCGCGCGCCTCCTCCGCGGCGAGAAGACTCTGCTCTCGCACAATCGGCTGCGTTACGAGGCGCTCCGAGCGGCCAAGGGGCTGCTGGGAATGCGGAATTACGATCGCGGCAAGCAATTGCTAACCCGCTGGAAGGTCGTCTCATGATTGCACTTACCGTCATCGTTCCCGTACGGAACGAGGCTCGATTCATTGCCGCCACGCTGGATGCCGTGGCATCCCAGGACTTCCCGCGGAACGAATATGAGGTCCTGGTGGTCGACGGCCGCAGCACCGACGAGACGCGCGGGGTGGTTTCCGTCTGGCTGGACGCGCATCCCCAGATCAACGCCCGCCTGCTGGACAACCCGGGCCGGTTGTCCAGTTGCGGGCGGAACGTGGGCGTGCGGGCTGCGCAGGGGCGCCGGATCGCCGTAATCGACGGGCACGTTCACATTCCCGGCAATCAGCTTTTGGCGGCAATCGTCGGATTGGCCGATGAGAAGGGCGCCGAATGTCTTGCGCGTCCGGCGCCGCTGGATGCGCCGGGAACGCCGGACGGTCCCCCGCGATGGATCGCCGCAGCTCGGAAGTCGCCGCTGGGGCACAGCCGGTCGTCCTACATTTACAGCAGCGTGGAAGGGTTCGTGGATCCGGTCAGCAGCGGCTTTGCCTACAGCGCGGACGTGTTTCGCCGGGTCGGCCTGTTCGATGAAACCTTCGACGCGGCGGAAGACGTGGAGTTTCATCACCGGCTGAAGCGGGCGGGAGTGCAGGCCTACACCTCGCCGGAGTTGCTCATCTATTCCTATCCGCGGGAGTCGCTGGCGTCGCTGTTCCGGCAGATGACGCGGTACGGAATCGGCCGGGCCCGCCTGGTGCGAAAGCATCGCGAGGCGTTCACGAAAGAGACGCTCGCGCCCTCGGCCGTGCTGCTGCTCCTAGCCCTGGCGCCGGCCGCGGCAGCGCTGGCGTGGCTGTGGCCTGCGGCAGCGATCGCCTACGCCGCCGCGATCGCGCTGTATGCGGCGGCGGCGGTGACATCCGCTGGCGCCCAGCCGGCGGTGCGCGGCCGGCTGGCGCCCACGCTGTACGCGGCGGCGGCGATCGGCGTGGTTCATTGCGGGTTGGGATGGGGATTTCTTTCGACCATCGTGCTTCCGCGGAGTTCCGGGGCTTTGCATTCGTCGACGGGCTCGCCCGCAAAGCGAAAACCGGAAACCGCAGCGGCTACGGACGTTTCATGATGCAACCGCTCCTTACCTACGACGAAGCCGGGGCCGGCGCGCCGTTCCCACGCTGGCTGAACGCCGGCCGGCCCCTGGTGCGCGGAGTTTGGCCGGCGTCGCTCCCGCTGTGGATGGCCGCCGTCTACGTCGGGCTGTTCATCATTCGTCCGTGGGAGAAGCTGTTCCCCTCGCTCGGCGCTTTGCACTTCGAGCGGGCCTACGCCATCGCCATGCTGGCGGCCGTCGTCGTCAGCGGGCAACTGAGGGTGCGGCTGGATCGGCAGACGGCGGCGGTTCTGGCTTACCTGGGCGCGGTGGGGCTATCCGTCGCGTTCGCGTGGCGGTCGGAGTTGGCGTATTACCCCTTCTACGTGTATGCGTCCGTCGTGCTGTTTTACTTTGTGTTGATGTCGGTGATTCGCACCCCTTACCAACTGGTGTTCATCGTCAGTTGCTACGTCGGGGCCATGGGGTTGTACGGGGCTAAAGCGCTTTGGGAGTTCTTCGTGCACGGCGATCACGTCACCGACATGGGCATTCGGCGGCTCGTGGGCATCGAGCACAGCTTCGGCGGGCCCAACGCCGTGGCCAGCTCGTTTGTGATTTCGCTGCCGGTGGCGCTTTTCCTTTGGTCGTCGCGCCGCGAGATCACCGAGGGATGGCCCGACGGCATCCGCAGCGCGTTTGGGCCTTCGCTGGCGGCCTATGGGGCTCTCGCCGTGACCGTGATCATTCTTACCGGCAGCCGAGCCGGAATGGTTTCGTTCGTCGCGTTCGTGTGGCTGCTGGCCCTCCGCCGGCCAGGCTTCGAGCGCAAGGCAGCGTCCAT
>JAHWKS010000221.1 GCA_019347795.1 Planctomycetota bacterium
CAAAGCCCGGCAGGAAGACCTTCTGCAAATTGTCAGCAAGAGATTCGGGCCGCCCAACGAGCTAATCGAAACAACCCTGCGCAGCATTAGCGATGTTGACCGGCTCAAAGACCTAGTGGACCGGCTTCTGGATGTCTCGAGCTGGGAAGAATTGTTGGCGAAACCATGATTTCAGCCCAGCGTCCGCGAGATGAAAGATTCCGTTTTTTATCAGGCGATTGTCGAAGAGGGCGTCGTCAAAGCCCGGCAGGAATACTTGCTTGTAATCGGGACGGAGCGGTTCGGCGCGCCGGATGAGTTCACGGAAACCGCGGTTCGCAGCATCACCGATCCGGAGCGTCTCGCGAAGCTGGTGCGCGAAGCGTTTAAAGCGTCAAACTGGGAGCAGTTACTGGCGAAATCATGAATCGCTTCAGCCCAGGTGTCCAAATGTCAAAGTCGTTCCATTGAACGTAGCGGCCTTCATAATCGGTGGTGAGTTGCGAAACGACCGGGCGATCTGCCGGTGGAGTTTAGCTGGATCAGCGCCCGCCCGGCGGGAACTAGGAGTCGAAGGGTGCGCGGATCAACGTCAAGGAACATCCGCGGATTCATTCATCGAATGTGCGACGTTAGGCCTGAGCCGCTTGGCGTTCCTTGTTGCTTGCGATGAGCCGCTGGGCCGCCGCCAGCAACCGCTCATCCTCCACGTCCCAGAGCGACTCGACTTCCGAATACCCAGCGGCAGTCAGCAGGTTAGCGACCAACTGCCCGAATCTCCATTCCGGAAAAACCCGGTGCAACTGCGAGACCGCCTGGATCAAAGCATCGGGGGTGGCATTGTTCATGGCAACCTATCTCCCACGCAAGGGTACGACCCGACCGGGGATCGGCAGGTCGTCAATGACTTCCACGGTGACCAGCGCCCCCGGCAGCAGCTTCGCCACGCGCGTGGCCCGCGTCACGCCATCGTTGATGACCAGCTCACCATCTGCGCCGCGACTGACGAGCAGCGGGGGCATCCCGGTCGCCGGTGGAGTTTAGCTGGATCAGCGCCCAACCGGCGGGAACTGGGGAGTCGAAGGGTACGCGGATCGACGTCAAGGAACACCCGCGGATTCATTCATCGAATGTACCCGAAAGCCGCAAGAATCGGAAGTTCCTCAGTTCCTCACGGGCAAGCCCGAGAGCTTGCCCATTGCGCGCCCCAAGCATTAAGGTTTAACAGCGCTCTACGCCGCTTTGTCTGCGGCGCTGCTCTGGTTGAGCTTGTTATAGAGCGTCTTTAAGCTCACTCCTAGCTCTTCGGCGGCGGCGGGTTTGTTGCCGGCGTGGCGGTCCAGGGCGTCGTGGATCGCTTTCATCTCGAGGTCGCGGAGAGAGATCGGGCCGAGGGATTTCACTTCGCTCCGCAGGCGGCGGGAGAGGAATTGGTCGGGAAGGTCGTCCGCCCGCAATGGAAGCTGTTCGCAGAGGATCGCGGCGTGCTCGATCACGTTCGCCAGCTCGCGGACGTTGCCCGGCCAGACGTGGGACACCAGACGCTCAATGGCATCTTCCGTCAGCAGCTCGTCCTCGGGCCGGGCGTCCTGGCGGAATCGCAGGACGAGATGGCGGGCCAGCTCGGGCACGTCGTCCAGGCGGTCTCGCAACGGCGGGATGTGGACCTCGAACGTGTTGATGCGGAACATCAGGTCTTCGCGGAAGTCGCCCTCGTGAACCATCTCTTCCAGGTCGCGATGCGTGGCGCAGACGACGCGGACATCGACCTGGAATGAGTCGTTGTCCCCCACCCGCCGCACGTCGCCGCTCTCCAAGACGCGAAGCAGCTTGGCCTGCATCGACTTGGGCAGCTCGCCGATCTCGTCCAGAAACACCGTGCCGCCGTGGGCGACTTCGAACAACCCCACGCGATGCTCATCCGCCCCGGTGAATGCCCCTTTGCGATGGCCGAACAACTCGCTCTCGATGAGCGCCTCGGGCAGCGCTCCGCAGTTAACGGCAACGAACGGCTTGTCCGCCCGCAGGCTCTGCTCGTGAACGGCCCGGGCGACCAGCTCCTTCCCCGTTCCCGTCTCGCCGAGGATCAGCACGGTGGAGCCGGTGGGCGCCACCTTGGCGATCAGCTCGCGGACCCGCTGCATTCGCTTGCTCTTGCCGACCAGCCGCGTGCGGCCTTCAATCCGGTGCAGCCGCCGCTCCAGCGCGCGGTACTTGTTCGTGAGCTCCCGCTTGTCGGCCACCTTGGCCAGAAGCGCCTGCAGCTCGACCAGCTTGCATGGTTTGGTCAAATAGTCGAAGGCGCCGTGCCGCAGCGCCTCGACGGCGGTCTGCATCGAGCCTTTGCCCGTGAGCACCACCGCCTCGGTGTCGGGCGAGAGCTCCTTCGCCTTGGCGATCACCTCGATGCCCGACATGCCCGGCATGTCGAGATCGACCAGCAGGCAATCGTAGGTGTTCACCTCCAGGGCGGCGACGGCGGTCATGCCGTCGGGGCAGACGGTGACCTGATGCCCCATGCGGGGCAGCTCGTTCTTCATCAGCTCCTGTAGCGATCGCTCGTCGTCGGCGAAGAGGATCTTCAGCCCGTCACGCGGCTTGGAGCTGTCTTTGGCGCTTTTGCTCATGCTCTGCCAGGGGAAAAGTCACGCGAAACTGGGAACCCCGGCCGGGTCCGTCGCTGGAGGCCATGATCTTTCCCCCGTGGTCGTTCACGATCTGCCACGTGATCGACAGCCCCAGCCCCGTCCCCTTGCCGTCGCGACGGCGGGTGAAGAAAGGCTCGAAGAGATGCTCGAGCACTTCCTCCGTCATGCCGCAGCCGTTGTCCTGGACCGATAACTCGGCCGCCCCGTTTTTTTGACCGACCCGCACCCGCACCACGCCGCCGCAGTCGAGGCTGTCCAGGGCGTTGGTGATCAGGTTGAGCACAACCTGCTTGACCTCCTGGGCGTTCACCGGGGCGTAGACCGCTTCGTCGTACTCGAACTCGACGTTCTTCTCGCGATACCGCCCCAAGTGGCGGACCATGTCGATCACGTCCCCCACGAGGTGGCTGAGGTCGGTCTCCTGCTTCTCCATATCGCCCATGCGCGAGAAGTCGAGGAGCCGCTCGGTGATCTCCTTACAGCGGAAGGCCTCATCCTGGATGCGGCGGAGGTAGTCGCGCAAGAGGGCGATCTCCTCGCAATGCTCGCCGTCGGGCTTCTCGTCGTCTTCCTGGATGATGTCGTGCAGCCGCAGCTCCAGCGACTCCGCCGACCAGGCGATCGAGGCCAGCGGATTGTTGATCTCATGGGCGACCCCCGCCGCCAGAAAGCCGACGCTGGCGAGCTGCTCGCTGCGGACGACTTCCTTCGTGCGGAGGCGGACCTGCTGGTTCAGGTCGTCGCGGATCTCCTGGAAGTTGCTCGTCATGGCGTTCAGGGCGCCCGCCAGTTCGGCCATCTCGTCGCGGGTCGTGAGCTGGATGCGATGCTGGTAGTCGCCGGCGGCCACCCGCCGCGAGCCGTGAATCAGCACCCGCAGCGGCGCGAAGACCCAGACGTAAAAGCACCAGACGAACATCGCCAGCATCGAGACCGCGAGGATCGTGGAGATCCACGCCAGCACGATCCAGGTGCGATAGTGCACCTTCACGTCTCCGGCGAAACCGTGCATCCGCTGCTGGAGGTAGGTGGGCAGCTCGTTGGCGAGGCTCTTGATCGCCTCGACTTCGCGCTGCATGGCGGTCACTTCAAGCTGATCGAACAGCCACGCCTCGCTGCTGTTGAGCTGGTCGATGCGCGTGAGCGACTCCTCGATCTTCGCCACCGCCTCCCACTCGCGGCTGTCGTCGTCGATCTGGAAACCGCTCCGCTCGGTGCGGGAAAGCTGTTCGCGGTATCGGCGGAGGGAATCCCGGACCCGCATCAAGTTCGTCTTGAACTCCTCGCGGAGAATCCAGGGCGAGCCGGCGTCGGCGCGGCGCACTTCGGCCAGCGTGCTGTTCAGCTCGCTGACGCTTTCGGCCAGGTCGGCCGACAGCGGCAACTCCGCCGCGCGGTTGCTGATCGAGCGGGCCAGCCCGCGATAGGAGTAGACCCCCTGGAAGCTGCTGAAGGCGAGCATCGCCACGATCAACAGCAGCATCACCACGCCGACAAGCAATTTGTAGCGAATGCGCCAACGAGCCAACACGGCGACCTCCCTGTCGCGCGGCGAGTCCGCGGGAAGCGGCGGGGGCGAAGATAAAGTCCCCCTCCCGCGCGAGCCGGAGTGTACCCGCGCACCGCCGGCGGCGGCAAGGTCGCCTGCGGCTGTTAATCTACGCATCCTGGGAAAGAAACGGTTTGTGGGGCGCCGGTCAGCGGCGTATACTGCGACGCACCTGTGGACCGTTCGGTCCGGGCTTCTGTTCCTCTTGGTTGCGGAGGTGGGTTATGCGAGGTTTGGTGACTGTCGTCGCGTTGTTGGCGACCGCGTGCGGATCCGGCTACTTGCTGCAAAGCGCCGTCCAGGCGGCCGACGAGGAGAAGCCGGAGCACACCATCAAGCAAGTGATGGCGAAGGCGCACAAGAGCAAGCTGATCAACAAGGTCGCCGCCGGCGAGGCGACCGAGGAAGAAGCCAAGGAGCTCCTGGCGTTGTACAAGGCGCTCGGCGGCAACAAGCCTCCCAAGGGCGAGCTGGAGGGGTGGAAGAAGAAGACCGCAACCATGATCGAAGCCGCCCAAGCCGTGGTGGACGGCGAAGAAGGCGCCGGCGAGAAGTTAAGCAAGGCCGCCAACTGCGCCAACTGCGACAAAGAGCACAAGCCGTCGTAGGCATAGGAGAGGTTTTTACGCGGCCGGCTGAATCAACATCACCCCGACCGGACTCCCTTCAAAGCGATCCATCGCCGGTCTTTCCCCGGGTAACGGGCCGGAGTAAAGACAGAAAAATGAAAGACAGAAAAATACCCTTGGCGGGATAACGCGAGGAGGGCATGCCGGTGAATCAGCACGGTTCACCGTCGGCGCCGGATCGACTCGCGAGCGGCGTCTGCAATCAGGAAGGTCATCTTTCTGTCTTTCATTTTTCTGTCTGTCTCTTGCCCCGTTCCTGGGCAACAGCGATCGCCAATCCAAAGTATGAATGTCCGCTCGCCCGTCGGCGGTCCCGGTTAGCTCCCGCGCCGCGTGACGAGCGCGTTGGCGCCCCGGATCGCTTTCATCGCCGACAGACCGGTCTCTCAGCCATGCCTATCACACTGCGTACCGAAGTGGCGCCGTTGAGTCAGGATGAATTCGCCGGCATCGCTTACGCCTTCATGGAATGCGTCTTTGCAATTCACCAGGACCTCGGCCGCTTCTTTGAGGAGGACATCTACCGAGACGAGCTTGGCAGTCGCATTCCGGGCGCCGAGGTCGAGTTCCCGATCGAGATAACGTTTGGCGAATTCCGCACGCGGTACTTCATCGACGTTCTCGTCGTCCCCGGGGCCGTGTTCGAGTTGAAAACTGTGGATAGGCTCAACGATCGCCATCGAGGGCAGTTGCTCAATTACCTTCTGCTAAGGGGAGTAAGTCACGGCAAGCTGGCAAACCTTCGTCCCGAGCGCGTGCAGCATGAATTCGTCAATACCAACCTCACCCGCGCCGACCGCACCGGATTCAGCGTCAGCGCCACTGGTTGGAGCGATTTCGACGGATCCCATCGCGAACTCCGCGCCTGGCTGGAGGCCGCCTTGCGCGATTGGGGCGCCGGCTTGGATCTAGCCCTGTACGAACAGGCCGTGATTCACTTTTTCGGCGGAAAGGAGAAGGCGATCGGCCTGGTCGAAGTCGTCAGCCGCGGCCGGCGCATCGGCTTTCAAGAGGTGCTTTCGACAGGCGCCAATGCCGCTGTACAGATCACCGCGCTACCATCGTCCGGCCGGCTTGGTTTCGAAGACCACACCCGCCGCTTCTTGCGGCACACGTCGCTTACCGCGGTGCAGTGGATCAACATCACTCGGACCGAAGTCACGTTCAAGACGATCCACCGCAAGGAAGCCCTCTGATCACCGGTCATTCCTCTGCATCAAGGGCGCGGAGTAAAGACAGAAAGATGAATGACAGAAAAATACCCGTCGCGCGGCGGGCACGGGGAGGGCATGGCGGTGAGTCCGATGTTTCACCGTCGGCGCCCGATCGACTCGCGAGCGGCGACTGCATTCAGGAAAGTCATCTTTCTGTCTTTCATTTTTCTGTCTTTTCTCTTGCTCTCTTCCACGGCAGCAGCGATCACGGACCTCGTGATGTCCGAACGCAGCGGGGCGCTGCTGGCTCTTCTTTGCGCCGCGATCCTCCTCCGGCGCGGCCGGGGGTCTAACACCGCCCGCCAAGAGTGGACAAAGTCGGTTACGCGCCCAGCGGTGTATTTCCCATTTCGGGAAAGGCGTTCTGCAGACTGATGTCGTGGAGCATCGCCTCGAGTGACGAGGCGTCGTCCTCGCTCTCGTGATGCGTCGCGGAACGAACGGGCGGGGCCATCGCGTCGCTGATGACGGACCTGCGGCTGTGGAGATAAGGCGTTTGCTCCGCGGCGGGCGCCGGCGCCTCGGACTCCGGTTGTTCGAGCGGAGCAGACCCGGGGGAGCTTTCCTCCCAGCGATCCCGCGCGGCGCTCATCACCAGTCCTGCCGACGTCGGCTCGGGAGCTTCGCCCTCTCCGGCGAGCCCGCGGCGAACTTCGGCGACGATATCGAGCAAATCGGCGATGGTGAACCGCTGATCGCCGTTGACGTCCAGGTACCTCGTCGTTCCTCCGGTCGTGGACGGTTGTCCCTCGGTCACCCGGCGCAGCCCCTGCACGCACGCCAGCACATCGGTGAGAGCGACCCTCCCGTCGTCATCGACGTCTTGTCGAATCCGGATGTTTTGGTGCAGTGCGAGTGCGGGAACGTCGTCCAGCATCAGCTCTGCGATTTCCCGCGCCAAACGTTCCGCGTTGCCGTTCTCTCTACGATTCACCATTACGGCCACGACGATCTTTTGCGAGGGATACATCAAAAGGTAGGTGTTGGCGCCGGGTTGGGCGCCGTCTTTGCCGACCCACTGCATTCCATTGTCGGTTCCCAGCTCCCAGCCCAAGGCGTAGCCTGCGCCGGTGGGTGGCGGCTCCGTCCAGAGCTTGGCGCGTGCGGCCTCCGAAAGGATTTCTCCGTTGATAACCTTCCAGCCGAACCGGGTCAGATCGTAAACCGAAGCCTCCAAACCTCCTCCCAACACCTTCCAACTCAGATCGTCGGCAGCCACGGCCCTCGTGCCCGTGTCGAATTTGACGTATACGGTGGAGCGATTGCTGTTCGCCTCGGACAGGTCTTCGACCCGCAGCGTGCCGAGGTCGTACGCGTCGGTAAGGTGCTGCTGTATAACCTGCTGAATCGGCAGTCCCAAGGCTCCCTCGATGGCAGCGCCCAAAAGGGTGTACCCATGCGTGGTGTAGTGGTACTGATCGCCCGGGGGGCCGACCAGCGGCACATGCCATAACTCGGCGCTGGCCTCCAACGCCGTGTTGAAGGACCCGTTGATTACGGGCATTATCGTGCTCGCAGGCTCGTTCTCCTTTTCTTTTTTCGTGGGGTAATGTTTCACTCCGCCCCGGTTGGACAACAATTGCAACAGCGTGTGCGTGTGATGGCTGGGGATTGATTCCCCGTGCACTTCCCCGGTGTAAGAATCCGTGCGGCGCTCCACATCTAACAGGCCTTTCTCCTCCAGATCCAGCGCCAGAACGCCCGCGACGGCCTTGCTGATTGAGGCGAGCCGGTTAATGGTCTGCGACGAATACTCGATC
>JAHWKS010000222.1 GCA_019347795.1 Planctomycetota bacterium
GCAGCGCGTCCGGCAGTGGCTCTTGAGATTGCTGAGGGAGAAACTCGACTCGCGCGTGTACGACCACTGCTCCCTTTAACGGTTCGGAGTAAAGCACGAACGAAATCCGCCGCTCGTTCGATCGGTCGGCGTCGATTCTCGCCTGATCGAGTTCGGCGACCAGCGTAAAGACCTTAGGGGCACGCGACTCTACCGCGGCGGCGATCGCGCCGATCGCATCTTTCTTTGCCTCCTCCGTCGCCTTATTGATCTCATCCGTCGCGTCGGTTATGGCCATGTCGAGTTTTGCGAACTCGGCACCCATTGTGGAGGTCGCCTTCTCCACCTTGGTGACTTTCGTGCTAAGGGACTTCACCTCGGAGGAGAGGCTGCTCGTGACTGTGTTTCCCGCCTCTACCTGCTTGTTAATCGCTTCCGTAGCTTCCGCTAGCTTCGTTTGCGCCGCCGTGCTCTCCACGACCTGCCGTTTGAGATGCGCGATCTCAGCCGTGTTGGTCGCCAATCCCGTATGAACCGCCGTGTCGGAGTGCTTGAGAAAGAAACCGCCGCCTGCCGCCGCACCCAAGAGCACGACGATCAACGCGAATAACCACCCATTGTTCCTCTTTACGTTTTCAACCTCAACATTCTGCTGCTCGAACTTGCGGGTCAACTGATCGGTGGACGAAATCAGATTCTCGAGTTTTTCGACAACCACCTTTCCCCATTCGGCTCTCGGCTCAGCAGGCATTACCCGGTCCCGTGACGGAGGAAACTGGTGTCAATGACACCAAAAAACGCCGGCGGTCGGCGGCAAATGACGGATGCGGAAAACGCGGAAACCCAGCAATCTGCTTATTCGCTTGGGTCTTGAAAGGTGCCGATTCGACTAAGAGTCAGATGCTCTGCCAATTGAGCTACGGGGGACCGTGGTCGTGAATCTTACTGGTTGGGGCCGCGGGGGCAAAGGGGGACCTGAGGCTCTGGATGCTCCGGTCACTACGTCACTCCCGTGAGCGGGGGCGGGGGAAGTTGATGAAGTGGGTTGCGGCGGCGCCGG
Organism: Planctomycetota bacterium; assembly: GCA_019347795.1. GTDB lineage: Bacteria > Planctomycetota > Planctomycetia > Pirellulales > Pirellulaceae > JAHWKS01. Next base: position 1,040 of record JAHWKS010000222.1, read on the forward strand.
TGAGGATGGCGGTTTCGCTCGCGGATTTGAAGCGGCAGCAGAACAAACTGCTGGCGTGCTGAAGTCATACGAGCTACGGCGAACGGTGAAGCGTCGAGCCGTTGTAGCAAACCTTTCCGCGTACGGGATCGACGAAATGGCTCACTTCTCCGCTTCTCAGTGTGCGCACAACGGCGAAGCACGAGATAGAGGCAGTCGGAAATGCCGCCATTAACTTCGGAATGATGCCCACGAATGTCGATCCGCGGGTGATAACATCATCGAGCAGCGTGATGCGAGGCCGGGGAGCTGGATAAAGCCGCAGGTTCCGCACCTCTACCGAGTTGAAGTGATCGGGCGGGTCGGGTCTGGCGCCTCTCGGGGCGGTTGACGAGCGCTGAACTGGCCTGTCCCGAACAAGACACGGAAGGACCTGACCGGCCAAACCCTCCCGCTGCAATCTTTGGCAAATCCGATGCGTCGGCCAAAGAGCCCCCGCAACGAGAGGAGAGCTTCGAGGCATTGGAATCAGCGTGACATCGGGGCCAAGACAGGACGAAAGGCATGCATCCCGCGGGATCTCCACTGCAAGCCGTTCCGCGACTCGTTCGATAGCAGACGTAAGCCGAACGCTGCCGCCAGTGTCCCAGACGCGAACCTGGCCGTCCTGCTTAACGGCGTACGTTACGTCCCTCGAGTATCTGGAAAGAGGAGAATTCCCCCGCGGAGAATACTGCAGAAACGAAACAAATTCAATTTCAGAGGGGAAATGCGCCATCTGGTTCGGCGGCCGAGCGAGCCGGCAAAAACGCCAAAAAGTCATCGATGGTTTCATCGGCGAGGACTTGAGCCCCGTAGTGGATCATTTCCTGTGGCCATGCCAGATGGGGTGATTCGGCGACGCTCTTTGCGATGAACAAACCGCGCCCCAGCCGCAGCGCTTCCCAGCCTTGGTGAAGGGAACCGCTCTTGTTTCCAGCTTCAACGATGACCGTCGCATCCGAGAATAACGCCATCGTCCTGTTTCGCATCGGGAAACTCTTCGGCTGCACTGGGTAGCCGGACGGGAATTGCGATATGCAGAGGTGCTCCCGCATAATGCAATTTTGAAGATCGCTGTTACTCTTGGGGTAAACCTTGTCGAGGGGTGTCCCAAGGACGGCGATGGTTTTCCCCCCGCTTTCGATGGCAGCGACGTGGGCGGCTGTGTCGATGCCCTCGGCAAGTCCGCTTACGACGACGACGCCTCTCTCCACCAACAGCCGGCTCAAACGGCGAGCACGAATTAACGCCGCATCGCTGGCCTTTCTCGACCCCACAATAGAGACTCGCGCGCCCGCTTCCATGATCCCCAAATCGCCGGCGACATAGATCGCTTTCGGAGCGTGCCTTTGCTCCACGTCGTTGAGCGAACCGAGAAGGTCTTCCGGCTTGCACTCGCGAAATGCGTCCATTTCTTCTCTTCGGCAAAGTTCCGGCGATTCCCGCCGCCCCGGCGACAGTTTAACCCCCTGCCTCGCGATTGTCACCTTGTCAGGCCGAAAATCCGCGTGTCGCCGGCGGTTCAATTTACAAAGCAATTCTCATTCCGCTAGCAGAGTTGGAAGCGGTGGCGCTGGAAGCAATCATCGAGCTTCACCGCATTTACGATGCGACGGACCGCGGGACCACCTGAAGGAGCGTCCTGCACGAAACCACGATCTCGATCTGGCCCAGAAGCTCGGCAAGACCTGCGGCACGGTTCACCGTTGGACGAAGAAGCCCGGGTCAGCCGGCATCCCGCTCGATCGAGGCAATGAAGGTGGGCGCGACTTGGTTCACGTCGCTGGAGGCCGTGGACCGGTACAGCGGCGGTCGGTAGAACGTTGGCCACGGTCCGAAGCCGTGACGCGATCCGAGGTCCAGCGGCTGGGGGTGCGGGGGATTCGCGGGGAGGCGATCGCAGGCGGGGGACCATCGCACCGGCGACCGGATATTGTTCTGGTCGCCGATGTTTTTGTTCGCCTATGGTGCTTGTCGCGATGCGAATACTCCCATATACTTTGCCGGCGTGGGCGAACACTTCTAACCGCAGACTGGAGCGCACGGGGCTATGGCGAAGATTGGCATTTATATTCCTGACGACATGGTGGACGAGATTGAAAAGTGGCGGGCGAAAATGAACTTCTCGCGGATCTTCGTCGAGGCGTTTGAGCGGGCCGTGCTGGAAAGCGCGGACGAGGACCGGGTAACGAAGAAAGAGCTGCGAGTCGCCGTCCAACGAATGAAGAAGGCAATGGGCCGGGACGCCGAACAGGGGAGGAAGGATGGCGTCGAGCTTGGCAGACATTGGGCGCTAGAGTTAGCGCCGCGTGACAAGCTTCGGGCGGTCGCGTCGGGGCGATCCCAGCCCGACGACCTGGAGCGATTCGTCGGGGCCGATTACGATCGCGCACCACCGGGTGACATGGCCTACCTAAATGACCGTTTCCCACATCACGGCCACAACGTGCAGGACTGGGAAGCGTACAACAGCGGCCGCAACGAAGGGTTCGTCGAAGGCGCTACTCAGGTCTGGAACCGCCTCGCCCCAGCTTTTGAACCGTGATCGCGGATCGCCGCCACCTGACGCATGGACGTTCAAAGGACACGGAGGGGAACCTACAGATAACACCCGAGGCACTGGAGGGGCCTTGTGGGTGTCGGATTCGCCAGGACGGCAAGGGCGCAACCAATAGCGAAAAAGTCCGCCGAGCGAGCGAAATCCGGCGGGCCGTGCGGAGAGGTAAACCCATTCCCATCTACCACCTGAAAGGCACTCGTCATGCACGAGGAGATCAAGGTTTCCGTGGTCGAGTTCGGCGACCGCAAGTTTTACATGATGCAATGGCGGGACCCCCTTACCGGCCGCAAGCAAACCAAATCCACCAAGATCCTGCGGACGGGCAAGAAGCGAGAGCGTCGCGAGGCGGAGCGCGTGGCCGGCGAACACGAGAAGGCGCTCCAAAGCGGCCAGTTTAAGCCGCCCTCGAAAACTACCTGGGGCGAGTTCCGCAATCGGTATGAGGACGAAGTTCTTACGTCCAAAGCCGACGGTACCTTTTCCAAGGTTTCCGGCGTGTTCAACGCTTTGGAGGACGTGCTCAACCTCGCCGACGATACCCGTCTGGCCGCGCTGACAGACGACCGGTTGAGCGGCTATCAATCCGCGCTGCGGAAAGCGGGGCGGAGCGAGGACACGATAAAAGGCCACTTGGCCCACCTGAAAGCCGCCCTGCGGTGGGCGGCGGAAGTGGGGATCATCAGCAAGCCGCCGAAGGTGCGGATGCCGTCCAGAACCAAGGGGGGCGGCAAATTGATGAAAGGGCGGCCGGTGACCGCCGAAGAGTTCGAACGGATGCTCGGCAAGGTGGAGGCGGGATTGCTCGCGGCTGGTCAGAGGCCGTACAAGAGCAAGGGAAAGCGGAAGTTCAGCGAGAAGGCCCGCGAGGAACTCCGTAAGGCCCAGCAGAAGTGGGCCGCCGCTGCGGCGCCGACATGGGAGCGACTTCTGCGCGGCTTGTGGCTTTCGGGGCTGCGGTTGGGCGAGGCCCTCGATCTCTACTGGGACCGGGACGACCGCCTTTGCATCGATCTGAGCAGGCGCCATCCGATGCTTCGGATTCCAGGTGAACTGGAGAAGGGCAATCAGGATCGGCTATTGCCCATCACGCCCGACTTTGCCGAGTTCCTACTGGCGACCCCGCCAGAGGATCGCCTCGGCCCAGTCTTCGCGCCGCAGCCTCTCCGCTTCTCTGGCCGGGTGACGCTCAACTACGCCAGCCGGGTGCTATCGGCCATCGGCGAGGCCGCCGGGGTGAAGGTGAACACGGACGCCAAGACGGGCGACGTGAAGTTCGCCAGCGCCCATGATCTCCGCCGGAGCTTCGGGGAGCGATGGGCGGCCCGGCTCATGCCGCAGCAGCTAATGGAACTGATGCGCCACGAGTCGATCGAGACGACCATGAAGTTCTACGTTGGCCGTAACGCCGAGAGGACGGCCGATGCTATCTGGGAAGCGTTTTCCGCCGGGTCTGGTAACAGTTTTGGTAACACTAGCCAACAAAGAACCCCGACAGGGAATGCCGGGGTTGACGCAACTACTGACAGCGGAGCCATTTAGGGAGTGGTGAGGGGCGGGATCGAACCGCCGACACACGGATTTTCAGTCCGTTGCTCTACCAACTGAGCTACCTCACCCGGTCTGCGAATCCGGCTTCCGATGCCGCGTCGGATTGCGGGAATTGGCGTCGGAGGCTCTCTCGCAAATGGGGACCATCAGTTTACCAGAACGTCGCGCGCCGACAAGCGGCTCAGTCCTGCCTGTCCTGCCTGTCCGGCCTGGCCGGCTCGATGCGGCGGCCGGCGTCTTGGATGAGCTTCATGCAGATGCGCTCCGTCGGCTCAACCTTGCGTTGGCATGGGCAGAGGCGGTAGGTGACGTCGCCGCCGGTTCGCTCGCGGTGATGGCAGACGGGGCACTCCCAAACCCGGCGGAGGTCGTACTTCAGCCGCTCGTAGGGACCGCGCATCGGGGGCGCCCGGAGATGAGGAGAAGCCGGTCGCGGCCCCTCACCCGTGCGCCGGCGCCGCCGCGACTGGGCGCGGCTCTTCTTCCTCGTGCTCCGGCGCGGCGGGGCCGATCAGCTTCGAGTATACCATGTACAGCATCGGAACCATCACCAGCACCAGCACCGTGGAGAAGAGCAGCCCGAAGCAGAGGGCGATCGCCATGGGAATCACGATCTGCGCCTGGAACGACCGCTCCATCACAATCGGCAAGAGGCCGACTATCGTGGTGAGCGACGTGAGCAGCACCGGCCGGAAGCGGCGCCGGCCCGACTCGACAATCGCCTCGCGGAGGTCCACCCCCTCGCGGACGCGGTGATTGATGAAGTCGATCAGCACGATAGAGTCGTTCACCACCACGCCCGTCAGCGCCACCAGCCCGAAGAGGCTGAACATCGAGAGCGGGAGACCGAAAATAAAATGCCCCCAAATGGCGCCCGCGACGCCGAAGGGAATGATCGCCATGATGATCAGCGGCTGAAGGTAGGTGCGGAATTCCATCGTCAACAGCACGAACATCCCCACCAGGGCGACCAACAGGCCAATGAGCAGGCTCCGGACCGACTCGTCGGTTTGCTCCTGCTGCCCCTCCCAGCGGACATCGACGTGCGGATGCTCGGTGAAAAGCTGGGGCATGAAGTTCTTCTTCAGGTCCGCCACCACATCGCGGGCGTTGGCGACGCCGGGCTCCACGTCGGCCGAGACTGTGATGCTGCGAAGCTGGTCGACGCGGTTGATCTCGGCCAGGCTCGGCTCGACATCGACCGTGACCAGCTCGGTGATCGGACGTTCGGCGCCGTCGCCGGTGCGGACGCGGATCTCGTCGAAGTTCGCCAGCGAGCCGCGCTCCTCGCGCGGATAGCGGACCATCAGCTTCACCTCGTGCCGGCCGCGCTGCAGCCGCATCACTTCTTCTCCGTAGTAGGAGGCGCGGACGGTCTCGGCGATGTCGGCCAGCGGCACGCCCATCGACTGCGCGCTCTCTTTCACGCGAAGCCGGTACTCCCACTTGCCGGGCTTCGAGTCGTCCATAACGTCTTTGACGCCCACGCGGCGTTTCAACTCGCCTTTGACTTCTTCGACCGCCGCCTCCAACTCATCGAAGTGGCGGGCATCGGCCAGCAGCTTGAACTCGATCGCCTTGCCGCCGGGACCCATCTGTGGAATATCGAACGTGAGGCTTTCCGCGCCGGGGATGTCTCCCACGCGGCGCCGCCATTCGGCGAGCACGGTCTGGCTGTGGATGTCGCGTTCGGCGGGGTCGGCCAGCTCCACGTTCACCACCCCCACGTGGTCGCCAGTGGCCCGCACCTCCTGTCCCAGCGCCCCGGCGCCGGAGGCCTGCCCGACGGAGCGGTGCACCACGTTCACCAGCGGCCGCTCGGGCGCGCTCAAGTCGTGGCTAATCGTGAAAATCGCTTCCTCGATCCGCTGCGTCGCACGGTCGGTGATCGTGGCGGGCGTGCCGTCGGGAAATTCGATCCGGCCGTAAATCTCCTTGCTGTCCAGCTTGGGGAAGATCTCCCAGGGGGTGAAGCCGCCCAACACCATGCCCACGGAGACGAAGAATACGGCCACGGCCCCCGAGGCGAACAATCCGGGAAACTTCATCGCCCGGTCGAGCACCGGCATATAGACGCGTTCGATGAACCAGGCGAGTCCACGGTCGGCGGCGGCGTTCACCCGAGACCACGCCGCCTCGAATCGCTGGAACGGGTAGAGCGCATGGGAGGCCAGTCGCGAGCCCCAGCGGGCCAACGGGGCGTCGCTCGTCGCCCCGACGTGCCCTAAGTGGCAGGGAAGAATGAACGCCGCTTCCAAGAGCGAGAGCACAAGGATGGCGATCATCGTCAGCGGCATCACGGCGATGAATTTCCCCATCACGCCGGAGACGAACATCAGCGGCGTGAAGGCGATGATCGTGGTCAGCACCGAGGTAGTGACCGAGGGGATCACTTCGATCGCGCCGTCGATCGCCGCCCGCAATGATCCTTTGCCCATCTGCCGGTGTGCGTAGACGTTCTCGCCGACGACGATGGCGTCATCCACCACGATGCCCAGCGCCATGATGAAGGCGAACATCGTGAGCATGTTGAGCGTCTGGTCCATGAACAGCAGCACGCCGCAGGCGCCCAAGAGGGCGATCGGAATGCCCATCGCCACCCAAAA
>JAHWKS010000223.1 GCA_019347795.1 Planctomycetota bacterium
ACACCCTGCTGCGACAAATCCCAAAACTCCATTGCGAACCCCGTCATGCACCCGTGAGGAGCAAATTGCCCTTGGTCGATTTTCGGGGAGCGTGCTAAATTGGGACTTGGCCGCATCCGCCCGCACGGCTGCGCGCCGCATTCACGACACGACCACAGGAGGGACGCGATGCCTTGGGGATGGGGATGGAAACCTTATGTGCCGGTGGCGGCGCGCCGCGCCAACGCCCGCAAGTACGCCCAACAGCTTGAGAAGAAACAGGGGCGCAAGCTTCAGCCGGTCGAGATCGAAGGCCGGGCCATCGCCAAAACGTTCTGGGGCAAAGCGTGGTGCGAGAACCTGGAGCAGTACAGCGATTTCGCCAACCGGCTTCCCCGCGGCCGGACCTATGCGCGGAATGGATCAGTGATCGACCTGCACATTACGGGCGGGAAGATCAAGGCGATCGTGAGCGGGTCGTCAGTCTATCAGGTGGAGGTGAGCATTAAGGCGTTGGCGGCGGCGCCGTGGAAGGCAATCCAAAAGGATTGCTCGCAATCGATTGCCTCGCTCATGGACCTGCTGCAAGGCCGCTTCTCGCAAGGCGTGATGGAGCGGCTCACCCGCCCGAAGGAAGGCCTCTTTCCGCAGCCGAGAGACATTAAGATGGACTGCACGTGTCCCGACTACGCCGGGCTGTGCAAGCACATCGCGGCCGTCTTGTACGGCGTGGGGGCGCGGCTTGATGACGAGCCGGAGTTGCTCTTCCTCCTTCGCAAGGTGGACCACCTCGATCTGATCCAGCAGGCCGTGGACGGGGCAAACCTCGACGCCGCCCTCGGCGCCGACTCCGGCGCCTTGGAGGGCCAGGATCTGGAGGACCTCTTTGGCATCGAGCTCGAAGACGGCGATGCGGCGGATGCTTCCCCGAGAAAGCCGCGGTCGTCGAAGAAGCGAGGCCGGCCTAAGAAGACGAACGAGGAAAAGAAAACATCGACCGCTGGGAAGCGCACGACGAGAACATCTCAGAAAAAACGAAACGAAGTCGCCGCCGCCAAAGAGGCGGAAAAGAATACGGCGACCTCCCGCCGCTCCGCCAAGGCCAAGAAAAAGCCGGCGCGGTCCGCGAAAAGGTAGCACCGTCGCGGAAGAGAAACACGATCGGGGCCGCGGCGCCTCGATTTGTAGGCGCTACGCCAGGACGTTGCGCCAGCGGCGAGGGACCGCTTGCCATGCAGCGTCGTACGTCCGCTCCAACGGAACGTTGACGGCCCAGCCCGGCTCCAGGATCAGCGGAATGTCGGGAAGCGCATCCCCCACCGCGACCGGCTCGACAAAGGCGCGGATGACCAGCGACGACTCATACGCCGCCAGCGTAAGAGGCTTGTCCGGCGAGGGAAGCGATGCATCTTCGACGAGCTCGCGCCAGATCGCCGCGTGGATTCCCTGCGGGTCGCGCCGCGTCGGCGGGAACAGGTCGAGGATCAGCAGGTGGATCTTGTGCTCCAGCAGATCGCACGTTTTGTCCAAAAACGCCCGGAAGGCGTTACTTCCCGCTTTGTTTCCGGGAGAAACGATTTCGACCATTGCGACGATTCGATCGTCGCTGAGTGTCGCACGACGACCGTGCTCTTCTTGCGGCGATAAAACTCAGCATCGGTTTCGAACGTGAATCGCGCTTTTGGGGGAACAAGCGTCGCCGTCGCGGTTCCATTCCCGCCGGACGGCGCCTCCAATTCTGGATCGGCGATCTGCAGCGTCAACACATCGGGGCCATAACCGGCCGCCTGCTGCTCCTGCATCGCGTAAAACTCGTCGGGAAGCAATCCGCCATTGAGCACTCGCTGGATTTCTTCAATCCAGGAGTGGTGAAAGTGATGAAAGATTCCCGCCTCGACGCGGGTCCAGTCGTGAATCGGCATGACATCACCCGGTGGAAAAGTGTCCCGGCGCCCATTATAGCCGACCGTATCGGTGGAGGACTGGAGGACCCGCCGATTCCTTGCGGGATTCGGGGGCCTGATTTATAGTAGGTAGGTCGCGGGGCGACGGGCCGGCGCCCTCCCCTTCACCGCGTGGGGGCGAAATTTCCGGCTTTCTTTGAACCACTTATTTTCTGGCGTCGTACTGCAACTGTCGCACTAGCCGAGATTCGCCTTTTCTCCCGCCCCGCCATCTTCCCCTCGCTCGTCTGCGCACGCGCCGCTGCGGCGGTTGTTTCGGCGGCGGAAGGCGGAGTTCAATCGCGGCGTGCCCTGGTTTTTCCTCGGAGACTTCGATGGCAGCCCCTACTGTTGAGCAAGCCGCACAGCCCGCCGAAAAGACGGCCGCGCAGGCCGACGTGGTGATCGAAACCCGAAACCTCAGCAAGACTTACCGCGATTTTTGGGGCCGCCAAAAGGTGCGGGCGCTGAAGGCCCTCGACCTGGAGGTCCGCCGCGGCGAGATCTTCGGCCTGCTCGGCCCCAACGGCTCGGGAAAGACGACCACCATTAAGCTTCTGTTGGGCCTGCTCTTCCCCTCCAGCGGACAGGCGTACGTCTTCGGCGAGGAGGCGGCCAGCGTCAAGAAGAACGAAAAGATCGGCTATCTCCCCGAGGAGTCCTATCTTTACAAGTTCCTCAATGCCGAGGAGACGCTCGACTTTTACGGCCGGCTATTCGACATGCCCGCCAAAGTGCGCAAGGAGCGGGCCGAGTCGCTCATCAACATGGTCGGCCTGCAATGGGCGCGGCGGCGGCAATTGCGCGAGTATTCCAAGGGAATGACTCGCCGCATCGGCCTGGCCCAGGCCTTGATCAACGACCCCAACCTGCTGCTGTTGGACGAGCCGACTTCCGGGCTGGACCCGATCGGCACGCGGGAAATGAAGGACCTGATCCTCCGCCTCCGCGACGAGGGGAAGACAATCCTCGTGTGCAGCCACTTGCTTCCCGACGTGCAGGACGTGTGCGACCGCATCGCCATTCTCCACCAGGGGGAGCTGAAGGAGCTGGGCCGCGTGAGCGATCTGTTGCGGGTGGAGGATGTGACGCAAATCCGCGCCCGCGGGTTGAGCGATGAGGTCAAGGAAGAGATTCGCAATCTGATTCAGCAGCACGGCGGCGTGGTCGAGGGAATCGAGAACCCGACGGCCACGCTGGAGCAGTTGTTTCTCGAGATTGTCAAAGACAGCGAAGCCCGCCCCGGGCGGCGCGCGCCGGCGCCCGCGGAGAAATAGTCTCGTCCTATGGTCATTGAACACGACATCCTGACGTTTTTTGAATGGCTGCTGCCGGGCGCCGGGGGCATGGGGGCCCTGTTGACGTTCTTCCTGGCGGTCGCCTTGCTGTCGGTCTTTCTGACGCTCCTGGCGTATTTGTTCACGTCGGTGCGGCACGGGCCGTTCGAGGCGTTCTACGTGGTGGCCAAGAGCATCGCCACGGGCGTGAGTGACGTTGCGAACACGTCGCCGCGGCGGGTTCTCGCGCTTGCCCGCCTGGCGGTGACCGAAGCGGTCCGCCGCAAGGTGCTGATCGCCTTCGTCGTCTTTCTGCTGATCCTGCTGTTCGCCGGCTGGTTTCTCGACGTGCGGAGCGATCATCCGGGCCGGCTCTACATCAGCTTTGTGCTGACGGCGACGAATTACCTGGTGCTGCTGCTCGCGCTGTTCCTCGCGGCGTTCAGCCTGCCCAACGATATCAAGAATCGGACCATCTATACCGTGGTCACCAAGCCGGTGCGGGGGACGGAAATCATCCTCGGCCGCGTCCTTGGCTTCGCCACGGTCGGCACCGCGCTGTTAGCGATGATGTGCCTGGTGAGCTACCTGTTTGTCGTCCGCGGGCTGGATCATGGACACGCGGCGATCGCCGAGACGGTCGAGGAAATGACCGACCGCAACAGCCAGCCGATCGGCGTAAGAGGCGAGACGACGCTGAACTCGCACCATCGCCATACCTTCGAAGTGGACGCCGACGGCTACGGCCGGACCGACGCGCAGATGGGGCATTGGCACGAGGTGCTGGCGGTTGCCGGCCCGGACGGCGCGACGCAGTACGAGGTGGGACCGCCGCAAGGGCAGCTTCTGGCGCGCGTGCCGATTTACTCTCGCGGGCCGCAGCCGCTGCGGTTCCGGGACCGCTCGGGCCAACCGGCCGAGAAGGGAATCAGTGTCGGCGATTTCTGGACCTATCGCGATTACATTGAAGGGGGCAGCCAGGCCCGCGCTGTTTGGACGTTTCAAGACATCACGGCCGAGCAGTTTCCCGCCGGCCTCCCGGTGGAGATGACGCTGGGCATCTTCCGCACGCACAAGGGGGACATCGAGCAGATCGTCCGCGGGGAGCTGGAGGTGGTCAATCCCGAGACGGAGGTGCGCAGCGAGCCCATCTCGTTCCGTCCGACGGAGTTTGAGATCTTCCACCTCGATGTGCCGCGCGACATTCGCGTGGTCGATCCGGCGACGCAGGTATCGCGCGACGGCGACTTGTTCGAGGATTTGGTGGCCGAGGACGGCAGCACCGAAATCTGGGTCCGCTGCGCCGATCCCGGCCAGTATTACGGAATGTCGCGGGCGGATCTGTACCTGCTGGCGGCGGAGCGCCCCTTCTTTTTGAACTTTGTGAAGGGTTACGTCAGCATCTGGCTGCAGATGGTGGTGGTGATCTGCTTCGGCGTCATGTTCAGCGCGTTTTTGAGCGGCGCCGTGGCGATGATGGCCACGCTGGCTACGATCGTCATGGGCTTCTTCTCCGGCTTCATCGTGGGAGTGTTCCGCGGCGTCCTTGATCCTAATGCTCCCGTCACCGAGAAGGTCCTGGGCGGCGGGCCGATCGAGTCGTTCTACCGCCTCATCACGCAGAAGAACGTCTCGTTGGAGCTGGATCCCAGCATCGGCGCCGTGGTGATCCAGACGATCGACAAGGGCCTGGTCATCTTGATGCGGACGGTGGTGATGATTATTCCCGATTTCGGCCGCTTGGGCACGGCCAACTACGTAGCTTACGGTTTCAACATCGACGGAGACTTGCTGGCCCAGCACGGGGCGGTGGCCCTGGCGTATGCGGTCACGGTTTCGCTGGCCAGCTACTTTTTCTTTAAGTCTCGAGAGATTGCGGCATGAACAAGAAAGCGTTTTATCGCAAGGTGGCCTACTTCGCGGCGATTGCCGTCCTGCTGTTGCCCCTGTCGTGGCTGGGACAGCCGCCCGCGGGCGTGGAAGGCCGCGGACGCGAGCTGGCCGAGCTGCGCCGCGAGCACAACCTCTCGCAGGCGGAGCTGGGAGATATCGATCCCGCAAGCGAGACCATGCGCCTGGCCACCTTGGGGCTGACCGGCGTGGCGGCGAACATCCTGTGGCACAAGGCCATCGAGTATCACACCATGAAGGACTGGTCCAACTTCATGGCCGCGGCCAACCAGATTATCAAGCTCCAGCCCAACTTCATCAAAGTGTGGGAGTTCCAGGGGCACAACATTTCGTACAACACGTCGGTCGAGTTCGACGACTACAAGTACCGCTATGCGTGGGTGAAGCGCGGCATCGGGTTCCTGATCGAAGGCGCCCGTTACAACCGCGATGAGCCGCGGCTGCTCTCATACACGGGGCACTTCTTCGGGCAAAAGATCGCCCGCTCCGATGAGCGCCGTCAGTTCCGCCGTTTGTTTGCCCAGGACCGGGACTTTCACGACGACTTCAATCACCTGGTGTATATCGACGACGCGATCGGGCAATCGGGCTATCCCGACAACTGGCTGGTGTCGCGGCTGTGGTATCTCCGGGCGCAGAACGTGGTGGACACGAACCCCGACCGCCCGCTGCGCGGCGAAAGCCCCTTGATTTTCCACTCGCATCCGCCCAAGTCCCGCATCAACTACGCAATCGACAACGAGAAGGACGGCTACCACGGGGAGCGGGCCCGCCGGGACTGGGAGCGGGCGTATCGGGAGTACGCCCTCGAGTATGGCTCGCGCGAGATTCCCACCTCGTTCGGCCACACGTTGCGGCTCAATGAGCGAGAGCGGGTGCTGGCCGACGCCGAGCGTCTGAGCGACGATCTGGAAAACGTGGCCGGCGTGACCTTCGAGCAACTTCAGGAGGCCAAGAAGGCGAAGCTCGATTCCGAGTCGCGAGAGGCGCTGGATACGCCGGAGGAAGAACGGACGGGCGAGCAACACAACCTGGCCTACCAGGCTATCCCCAAAACCCGCGTTGAACCGAGCGAATTGGCGGAGCACGCTCCCGCGGACCAGCGCCGCGAGGCGGAGCGTCTGGCCCAGACCATCGCAGACTTGCATTTGCTGGCCGACCGCGTCGATCGTTACCGCAACATCGTCAACTTCAATTACTGGAAGACGCGGGCTGAAGTGGAGATGACGGAGTTGGCCGACCGCGCGCGGCAGCTCGTGCACGAGGCGGAAGATTTGTACCGCGCCGCAAAGCTGGTCGAAACGGACGGCGAGCCCGGCGCCAAGGAGAAGTTCGAGGAGGCCTGGCAGGCCTGGACGCAGCTCTTCCAGCAGCACCCCGACCTGGTGGATGACGAAATGGCGGCCGATCTCGTCCCGGCCATTCGCATGTACGAGAACGTGCTGCACCAGATCGGCGAGGAGCTGCCGGAAAATTTCCTCATGAGCGAGGTCCTGGAGACGCACGACGAGGCTCGCGCGCGTCTCGACAGCGCCAGCGCCGAGGAAAAGAAAGAGGCGCCGGAGCAAGAGCCGGGAGCGGCAGGCGAAGCCGAAAAGGCAAGCGAGCCAGAGGATTCGCAGACCGATGCGCCGGCTACCCCAGCCGCGGACGAAACCCCTGCCGATGACGGTGCGGAATCATCCGCCGAACGTCCCGCCGCGGCGACCGCGAAAGAAGCCGCGGACGATGACGGGGACGAAACTTCGTCATCCGAAGATACACAGCCGTAAGCTGCGAGCGCCCTCTTCGACGTTCAGATCGCCTCTCTGCCTTTCGTCCCGGCATCCAGCACTCGCCTCCAGCGGCGCGGCAGCACGGCGTACGCCGTCTCGTATGAGGCCTCCAGCGGGACCTCGACGTATCGGCCAGGCGCCAGGAAAAGCGGCATTTCGGGCAATGCGTCACCGACTGCCAGCGGCTCAATGTAGGCCCGCGTCGTCCGATCGCACTCATAGGCGACGAGCGTGAGCGGCTTGTCGGCCGGCAACTGAAAGGAGTCTTCTTGCACGTGCTCCCAGATGGCGGCGTGGACTCCCTGCGGGTCGCGTGGGCCGGGCGGAAGCGGATCGACGATCAACAAGTGAATCCGGTGCTCCAAAAACTCGCACGCCTTCTCCACCAGGGCCGCGAAGGCGTAGCGCGTGGACTTGTTCCCCGGCGAGATGATCTCCACAATCGCCACGATTCGATCGCCGCTCACGTGACGCACGGCGACCGAGCTCTTCTTTCTTCGGTAAAACTCGCCGTCGCTCTCGGCGGTGAAGCGAGTTTGCGGCCGCGACTGGACGGCCACGCCGCCTTCGCGGGTCTCGTCGCCGGCCGACGCTTCATCTTGCAGCGTAAGCACGTCGGGACCAAAGCCTGCGGCAACCTGTTCGGGCAAGGCGTAATAATCTTCGGGAAGAATTCCGGTATTCAAGAGGTCGCTGATTGCAGAGATCCAGCGGTGATGAAAGGCATGAAAGATTCCAGCCTCCACCCGCGTCCAATCGTGCATCGGCATGACAATATCACCTCCACAAATTCGCCCTAAGGACCGTTCGAGTAAATAGTATCCTTCACCTCCCCTGTGGGGAGGTCGGACGCGGTAGCGGCCGGGTGGGGCGGGG
>JAHWKS010000224.1 GCA_019347795.1 Planctomycetota bacterium
CTGACCCCTGACCCCTGACCCCTGACCCCTGACTCCTGACCCCTGACTCCTGACCGGCTACACAAACGCGGCGGACCCATACCTCGCCGCTCGCCAACCCGACTGATTCTGAACAACCATGGACACCCGACTCGGCGATCCTCGCGTTATTGAATTCGACGTCCGCACGGACGAGATGCTTGTGAACATGGGGCCGCAGCATCCTAGCACGCACGGCGTGTTGCGGCTGGTGCTGCGGACCGACGGCGAGGTGGTGTCGGAGGTTGAGCCGCACATCGGCTACCTCCACCGCTGCGCCGAAAAGATCGGCGAAAACCTCACGCCGCGGCAGTGGATCCCCTACACCGACCGGATGGATTATCTGGCGGGGATGAACATGAACCTCGGCTGGTCGCTGGCGGTCGAGAAGCTGCTGCGGCACGTGGTGTCGGAAAAAGCCCGGCACCTGCGGGTGATCATCGTCGAAATGAACCGCATCGCCAGCCACCTGGTGGGCATGGGCGCCTACGGGCTGGACCTGGGAAGTTTCAGCCCCTTCCTCTACGCCTTCCGCGAGCGCGAAAAGATTCTCGACCTGTTTGAAGAGGCCTGCGGCGCACGGCTCACGTACAGCTATCTCACCCCCGGCGGCGCTACGGCCGATCTGCCGCGCGGCTGGCTGCAAAAGTGCGAGGCGTTTCTCAACCAGCTCGAGCCGATCATTCTGGAGTACCACACGCTCCTGACCACGAACTCGATCTTCGTCAAACGCTGCGCCAAAATCGGCCTGTTATCCCCGGAGATGGCCATCGACTACGGCTGCACGGGGCCGGTGCTCCGCGGCAGCGGCGTGGATCACGACCTTCGCCGTGACGGCGAAGAGTTCTACACCGCCATGTACGACGGCTATGGCTTCGAAGTGATCTGTCAGCGGAACGGCCATTATCCGAAAGACCACGACTACCCGCCCGTGCCGCGCGAGGCGGTGCTGGGGGACTGCTGGCATCGCTTCTACGTGCGGATGCTCGAAGTAGTGCAGGCGATTGATCTCGTGCGGCAGGCGATCGACCGCTACAGCACCGCCGAAGGGGATTGGGGCGTGCCGATCAAGCTCAATCAGAAGCTCCCCAAGGGAGAAGCCTACCTGGAGACGGAATGTCCCCGCGGACAGATGGGCTTCTACATCGTCAGCGACGGCTCCTCGATCCCCTGGCGCGCCCGCGCCCGCAGCAGCTCGTTCTGCAATCTTTCGGTCACGCATGAACTCTGCCGCGGCTGTCTGATCGCCGACGTGCCGGCAATCGTCGGCTCGCTCGACATCGTGATGGGTGAAATCGACCGCTGATCCGAAATCTCAAATTTCAGATTTGCAATTCCTTCCTCGGCACGTTTGTTGCGGCTTCCCCATAGCGGAGGCCGCACATGCCGAGCAAAGCGACGAAATCTCCACCGCGCAAACGGCCGAAGGCTCGGCCCGGCACGATCCTCGTCGGCACGGCGAGTTGGACCGATTCAGGCTTTATTGAGGATTGGTATCCGCCGGATGTCGCCGCCAAAGAGCGACTCGCCTGGTACGCGGAGCACTTCAATCTCGTCGAGGTGAACTCCAGCTTCTACGCGATCCCGTCGCCGCGAACCGTCGCTTCCTGGGCGGAGCAGACGACGGCTGAGTTCGTGTTCGATTTGAAGTTGCACCGGCTCTTGTCCCGGCACAGCACGCAGATCGGCATGTTGCCGCGCGATTTGCGTCCCAAGGGGAAGGACGCGAAGTCCAAGGTCAAGCCGACGCAGAAGCTGGAGACTGCCATGGCCGAGCGGTTCCTGGAGTCAGCCGCACCGCTCGCGGAAGCCGGCAAACTCGGGGCGCTGTTGCTTCAACTTTCGCCCTCGTTCAGTCCCCGCAAGCATCGGCTCGAGGAGCTGGACCATGTGCTGGACGTGCTCAAAGGACACAAGGTGGCCGTCGAGCTGCGCAATCGAACCTGGCTTGCCGACGAAGAAGTCGATGACACGATCGCCTACTTCCGCAAGCGGAAGATCGCGTTTGTCACCGTGGACGGTCCCGAGGGCAGCCACTTCATGATCATGCCCAAGCTGGACGTGGTCACCACCCCGAAGCTCGCCTACCTGCGGGCGCATGGCCGAAACCGCGAGGGCTACGTCCGCGGCCGATCGGTCGCCGAGCGTTTCGACTATGACTACCCGATCGACGAACTGGAAGAGATCGCCGACCGGGCCGAGGACCTCGCGGCCGCCGCAGGGGAGACGCACATCATCTTCAACAACAACAAGTCGAGCTACGCCCCCAAAGCGGCGGAGCGCTTCCGCCGCATCCTCGCCGAGCGGGTGCCGGCGCCGGGCTAAGCTCCTTGAGGAAACCCGCGGGGCGCTCTATCATTGGCGAGTCGTCTCGATCCCTCGCACCCGCGCAGCCACCAGCCCATGCCTTCCGGTCTGAACATCCGTCCCAGCGGCCAACTTGATTTTCTTTCTCTCGGTGCCATGGTCCACCGGATCGATCCAGGGATCATCCCCTTCCGCAAGGCGAGCGAGTGCCGGATTCACGTCAGCGGGGGCGAGTTCAACGTCGCCGCCAACCTGGCCGACTGCTTTCGCATGAAGACGGGGATCGCCACGGCGATGGTCGATTACCCCATCGGCGACCTGATCAACGAGCGGGTGCGGGCGATGGGGGTCAGGCCGTTCTACAAGATGTTCGAGCACAATGGCGTCAGCGGACCCAACATGGCCACCGTCTACAGCGATCAGGGGCACGGCGTGCGGGCGCCGGTGGTGTTTTACAATCGCGCAAGCGAGGCGGCCGCCCAGCTCCAGCCGGGCGACTTCGACTGGAAGAGCATCACCGCCGGCGGCGTCCGCTGGTTCCACAGCGGCGGGATCTTCGCCGCCCTTTCCCCCACCACGCCCGAGGTGATCATCGAAGGGATGCAGGCCGCCAAGGCGGCCGGGGCCGTGGTTTCGTTCGACCTGAACTTCCGGGCGAAGCTTTGGCAGGTGGCGGGCGGGCTGGAGAAGGCTCAAGACACCCTGCGGCGGATCGTGGAGCACGTCGATGTGATCGTGGGGAACGAAGAGGATCTGCAAAAGGGACTTGGCGTCCAGGGGCCGGACGTGGTCGCAGAGTCCAAGCTGGACACCACCAAGTTCTTCGGCATGATGGACGACGTGGCCAAGAAGCATCCCAACGTCAAGGTCGTCGCCACGACGCTGCGGGAAGTACACACCACCAATCGCCACTCATGGAGCGCGGTGGCATGGATCGAGGGGAAGACGCATCAGGCGCCGACGTGCGAGTTGGACGTGCTCGACCGCGTCGGCGGCGGCGACGGCTTTGCGGCCGGGTTCTTCTACGGCCTGCTCACCGGCGCCTCGCCCGAGGAGGCGATTCGCCTCGGCTGGGCTCACGGGGCGCTGTTGACCACCTTCCCCGGCGACACCACGATGGCCACGCTCGAACAGGTGCAAGCGTTCGCCAAAGGGGGCTCGGCCCGCATCCAGCGCTGACCCCGCGCCGCCGAGCGACCCGGGTCGCACAACCAGATTAGCGGCGGGGCTTGCCCCGCGCGTCCCGCCCTCACTCACAAATCCAGAATCTATGAGCGACCTCGCAGACTTCGGCCTGATGGGCCTGGCGGTGATGGGCGAAAACCTCGCCCTCAACATCGAAAGCCGCGGCTACCGCGTGGCGGTCTACAACCGCACCACGGAGAAAGTGGATGAGTTCCTCGGCGGCCGGGCCAAGGGCAAGAACTTCATCGGCTGCCATACGCTGGAGGACCTCGTCGCGAACCTCGAGACGCCCCGCAAGGTGATGATGATGATCAAGGCCGGTCCGGCCGTGGATGCGGTGATCGAGCAGTTGATCCCGCTCATGGAGCCGGGGGACGTGATCATCGACGGCGGGAACACCCACTTCGACGACACGGAGCGGCGCACAAAATCGGTGGAAGACAGCGGCCTGCTTTACATCGGCACGGGCGTCTCCGGCGGCGAGGAAGGCGCCCTCAAAGGCCCCAGCCTCATGCCGGGCGGGAGCAAAGAGGGGTGGCCGCTGGTGGAGCCGATTTTTAAAGCCATCGCGGCCAAGGTCGGGCCGAACGAAGACATCCCGTGCTGCGAGTGGGTCGGCCCGCGCGGGGCCGGGCACTACGTGAAGATGGTGCACAACGGCATCGAGTACGGCGACATGCAGCTTATCTGCGAGGCCTACTACATGCTCAGCGAAGCCCTCGGCCTCACCAACGAGGAGCTGTACGATGTCTTCGCCCGCTGGAATGAGAGCGAGCTGCAAAGCTACCTGATCGAGATCACCCGCGACATCTTCAGCGTCAAAGATGACGAGGGGGACGGCTACCTCGTTGATAAGATTCTCGATGTGGCCGGCGCCAAGGGGACGGGGAAATGGATGAGCCAACACGCGCTCGACCTGGGAACTCCCAGCACGCTGGTGACCGCCGCGGTGTACGCCCGGGCCATCTCCGCGATGAAAGACGCCCGCGTCCGCGCCAGCAAGACGCTCCGCGGTCCCGAGGCGGGCGACGAAACGGTGAGGCTGGGCGATCGTAAGCAGTTCGTGGAAGCGGTCCGGCAAGCCCTCTACGCCTCGAAGATCTGCTCCTACGCTCAAGGCTACGTGCAGATGCAGCTTGCGGCCAAGGAGTACGACTGGGACCTCAACTACGGCGACATCGCCCTCCTGTGGCGCGGCGGGTGCATCATTCGCGCCCAGTTTCTCGACCGCATTAAAGAGGCCTTCGACTCCGAGCCGAACCTGGCGAACCTTTTACTTCACCCGTACTTCACAGAAGCCATTCACAAGGCACAGCGGTCCTGGCGGCAGGTGGTGAACACCGCCACCAACCTCGGCCTGCCCGTCCCGGCATTCAGCACGGCCCTGGCCTATTTCGACAGCTACCGCCGCCAGCGCCTGCCGGCGAACCTGCTCCAAGCCCAGCGCGACTACTTCGGCGCCCACACATTCCAGCGCACCGACAAGCCCGGCGTCTACCACGCTGAATGGCTCGACCGCCGCAAACCGCCGAAGTCGTAAACGCCACGGAAGAAGAAGAGTTATCCACGGATGAACACGGATCGAACACGGATAAGAGTAATGACTTAGGTTGTCATTGGCGGAGGTGTTCGATGGACCTGGTTCACCGAGAGATTACTGAGCAAATCATCGGCGCCGCCTTCGAAGTCCATCGCGTGTTGGGCTACGGGTTCCTGGAGAATGTCTATCAGCGAGCGATGCAGGTGGAGCTGGAGACTCGTGGTCTGAAGGCGGAAATTGAGCATGGGATTCGCGTGACCTACAAGAGCGTTGACGTCGGAT
Source organism: Planctomycetota bacterium (assembly GCA_019347795.1). Classification (GTDB taxonomy): domain Bacteria; phylum Planctomycetota; class Planctomycetia; order Pirellulales; family Pirellulaceae; genus JAHWKS01. The sequence goes on from JAHWKS010000224.1 coordinate 5,333, forward strand.
TCTATGAGGCCGACCTTTTCGTGAATGACTGCGTCATCGTCGAACTGAAAATCGCCAAATCGTACCGCCCCGACGACGAGGCACAACTGCTCAACGAACTCAAAGCAACCGGCATCAAAGTCGGCGTTCTCATCAACTTTGGGAAATCAAAGGTCGAGTTCAAACGTTTCGTCTATTAGCTGGACGCGCTATGAACGCAGCCGACCCGAAGCGATCTTTATCCGTGTTTCATCCGTGTTCATCCGTGGCTAAATTTCTTCCGTGACTTAATTCCTTCCGTGGCGAGTGATTGATGTCTGCGAATTATTTGAAGAAGCTGTTTGGCCTGGACGGCCAGGTGGCGGTGGTGATCGGCGGGACCGGCGTCTTGGGCGGGGCGCTGGCGGAGGGAATTGGGCAGGCCGGGGCGAAGGTCGTCGTCGCCGGAAGGTCGGAAGCCCGCGGACATGCCTGCGTCGAGCGGATTCGCTCGGTCAGCGGCGAAGCGGGCTTCCTGACCGTGGACGTGGGGGACCGCGAGTCGATTCACGAGTTGCTGGAGAGGACGCTCGACGAGCACGGCCGCGTTGACATCCTGGTGAACTGCGCGGGAGTGAACGCCGCCACGCCGTATGAAGAAATCGGCGACGAGGAATGGCGAAAGGTGGTGGACGGCAGCCTCACCGCAACGCATCTGGCCTGCCAGGCCTTCGCGCCGCAGATGGCCAGGCAGGATGAAGGCGGGAGCATCCTCAACATCGGCAGCGTCACGGCTCACCTGCCGCTCTCGCGGGTATTCGCATATTCCGCGGCGAAGGCGGCGGTGGTGAACCTGACCAAGAACCTCGCCCGCGAGTACGCCGAGAAGAACGTGCGGGTCAATGTGCTCTGCCCCGGGTTTTTCCCCGCGGAGCAGAACCGGGCGATCCTCGATAAGGAGCGGGTCGCCAACATCATGTCTCAAACGCCGATGGGGCGCTTCGGCGAACCGGAGGAGCTGGTTGGGGCGGCGATCCTCCTCGTCTCGCGCTCTGCCGGCATTTTCATCACCGGCGCCGATCTCTACGTGGACGGCGGCTTCACCGCCATGCGGTTTTAGACCCGATGATCTGGGACCTCCATTGCCATCTCTCCGGCGTCGCGGGCGATACGCCGCACGAGCGGATTGCGGCGCTGATGCGCTACGCGGACCGGATGGGCGTGGAGCGGCTGGTGTTCTTCATGGGCTATCCGTGGTCGCACGATCCCTCGCCTGAGGACTTCCGCAGGCAGAACGACCAGGTGCTGGAGGCGCTTCAGCACTGGGGCGATCGGGCGTTCGGCTTCGCGTACTTGAATCCCAAGTACGTGGATGAGTCGCTGGCGGAGCTGGAGCGCTGCGTCGGCGATGGCCCGATGTTCGGCGTGAAGCTGTGGGTCGCGGTCCGCTGCAATGATGAACGCCTCGATCCGATCATCCGCCGCGCCGCTGAGCTGAAGGCCGTCGTCTTTCAGCACACGTGGCGGAAGGCCGGCGGGAACCTGCCGGGCGAGTCGTCGCCCGAGGACCTGGTGGAACTGGCTGCGCGTCATCCCGAGACGACGCTCATCTGCGGCCATACCGGCGGCGATTGGGAGTGGGGCATCCGCGCCGTCCGCGCATCGGCGAACATCGTGATCGGCACGGGGGGCTCCGATCCGACGGCCGGCATGATCGAGATGGCGGTCCGCGAACTCGGGGCCGAGCGCGTCCTCTACGGCAGCGACATCGGCGGGCGAAGCTTCGCCTCGCAACTGGGCAAGGTCTACGGCGCCGAGATTCCCGTCGATGCGAAACGCAAAATTCTCGGCGAGAACCTCAAGCGGCTGCTCACGCCCATTCTTGCAGCCAAAGGGATCGCGCCGTGAATGACGACCTCATCGACGTGAATGTCTACCTCGGCCGCTGGCCCTTTCGCCGTCTGCCGCACGACGAGCCGGCCTCGCTCACGGCGAAGCTCCGGCAAAAGCACGTGAAGCAGGCCTGGTGCGGCAGCTTCGAGGGGCTGTTTCACAAGGACATCACCGCCGTCAACGCCCGGCTGGCCGACAACTGCCGCCGCCACGGAGAGGGATTCCTCATCCCCTTCGGCTCGATCAACCCCAAGCTCCCCGACTGGCAGGGCGACTTACAACGCTGCATCGATGAAAACCGGATGCCCGGCGTGCGGCTGCACCCAAGCTATCACGGCTACACCCTGGACGACCCGGAATTTGTCGAGCTGCTGAAGTCGTGCGCGGAGCATCGCCTGCTCGTGCAAATCGTGGTGCGGATGGAGGACGAGCGAACGCAGCATCCCTTAGCCCGCGTCCCCACTGTCGATACGTCGCCGCTCCAAGACGCAACCGCCGATCTTCCTTCGCTTCAAGTGATGCTCCTCAACAGCCAGCGCGATCTGCGGGCGGACGTGATTGACCAACTCGCCGCCAC
>JAHWKS010000225.1 GCA_019347795.1 Planctomycetota bacterium
CGCCGCCGCGTACTGCCGCTTCCCGAGATCGTCGATGTCCGGGTACTGCTTAAGCCAGGCGGAAGGCTCATCAATCGGGATATGCGGAGCGGTGAACGGTACATAGAGAAAGAACGGCTTGTCCCCCCGCGACTCGAGCCAGCTCACCGCCTCGCGGGCGATCAGATCGGTGACGTGCCCTTCTGCCTCGATAAGCTCGTCATTGCGGCTCCAAGTGACGCTATACGGGCCCCGCTTATAGCGATGGTTCCACGGTCCGACGCCTCCCGCCAAAGAGCCGTACGAATGGTCGAATCCAAATTTCCGCGGGCCCCATTCAAGTTTCGATCCGAGGTGCCACTTGCCGGTGATCGCCGTCTCGTATCCAACCGACTGGAGGGCGCTGGCCAGCGTGACCGTGTCGAACGGGTAGACGCGGCTGTTGGTCGCGCCGGTGACGCCGAAGCGGCTCCAGTATCGTCCGCTCAACAGCGCCGACCGCGTGGCGCTGCACATCGAGGCGACATAGTGCTGGTGCAGCCGCACGCCCTCGCCGGCCAGCCGATCGAGATTCGGAGTCTTGATCGACGAGCCGTGATAACCGACATCAGCCCATCCGAGATCGTCCGCCACGAGCACGACGAGATTCGGCCGCGGCTCGGCAGCGGCGGAGGGACGATCGGCGGCCTGAAGAATCAACAGGACAAGGAGCGAAAGCACAGCTCGCATAGTCGGGTCCAGGGTGGTTGATGGTTCAGCGGGAGTCCTTTTGCGGAAGCAGCGGCTGCGGGTTTTCGATCCGGCCGTGGGGGCGCTCGTTCCGGCCGGGTCGATCGCCGTCGCCGATATCCTCGCGGGCGACGTCACCGAGCGCCTTGAGCTGAGCGACAACCTGCGGATGCTTCGCGGCGAGATTGGTCGTTTCGCCGGGATCGGCCGCCACATCGAGCAGCAGCGGCTCACCGGGCACGATCGCGGGATTGGGCCGTCGGCGGCCCCATTCCTCGAGCGGCAGGTAGAGCTTCCACCGTCCGCTGCGCACCGCCTGGAGCTGATCCGCCTCGTAGTAGTAGAACGCGACGTAGGGGGACTTCGCCCCGGCCGCGTCGAACAGCAGCGGCCGGATATCGAAACCGTCAAGGACGCGGTCGGTGGGCGGCTGCGCGCCGGTCAGGCGGGCGAAGGTGGGCATGAAGTCGAGCGTGCTGGCCAGTTCATCGCACGTGGTCCCGGCCGGCACGCGCCCCGACCACCAGACGATGCACGGGACGCGCTGGCCGCCCTCGGCCGTAGTGTATCCGCGCCCACCCAGCGGGAGGTTTGAGCCGCTGGGCGGGGCGCCGTTGTCGCTGGTCCACATCACGAGCGTGTTCTGCGCCAGCTCCAGCTCCTGGAGCACGTCCATGATCTGACCGGCGGACCAGTCCAACTCCTCGACGGCGTCCCCCCACGAGCCGTTGGCCGAGCGGCCGCGGAACGCCTCGCTGGCGAATGAGTCGCGCGTGCTGCCGGGCATGTTGTGCGGCAGGTAGAGGAAGAAGGGCTGATCGCGGTGGTCGCGGATGAAGCGAATCGCCTCCTCGGTCTCGCGCCGGGTGAGGAGATTGCGGTCGGCCGGGGCCTCGATGATCTCCTCGTTCCGCAGCAAGGGAAGGGCGGGCCAGTTTTGCCCCTCGCGGGGCGTCATGTCGTCGCTGTACGGCAGACCGAAAAACGAGTCGAAGCCGCGGCGAGTCGGAAGGTAGGGCGCCTGGTCGCCGAGGTGCCACTTGCCGATCGCGGCGGTGGCGTAGCCGGCCTGCTTGAGAACGTCGGCGAGGGTGACTTCGTCGGGGTGCAGGCCGATCGGCGAGACCGGGCGGAGGACACGGCCGTCGGTGACGTCCATGTTGATGCGGCGGGGGTAGGCGCCGGTCATGATGCTGGAGCGCGAAGGCGTGCAGACGCCGCTGGTGACGTAAAAATGCGTGAAGCGGCGCCCCGCGGCGGCCATCCGGTTGAGGTTGGGCGTGCGGTTGAGGCATTCGGGATTGAACGGCTCGACGTCGCCATACCCCAGATTGTCGCAGACCATCAGGACGATGTTGGGCGGCCGTGCATCGACAGCCGGCGCCGCGGCGCCAAGCAGCAGCAATGGAAGGAAAAGCCGCATGGCCTGCTCCTCTACTCCAAGGTTTCTTTCTCGAAATCGCTGTCGTTCACCCAGCCGGCTTTGATCGATTCGCCGCGAGTGAATCGTTCGTAGAAGTTGCGAAGCGGGACGGTGGCGATCGGGTAGCGATCGAAAGTATCTCCTTCGCCGGACATGCGAGGATCGCCCTGCGACTTCAGCCGGGCGACCATCTCCTGCTGCATCGCCTCGCGCCGCTCTCCGTGCTTGGGATCGGCTGCGAGGTTGTGGACGCAGTCCGGATCGGCGCTTAAGTCGTAAAGTTCCTGCGGCGGCCGCTTTCCGAAGTTGAGGGCCCAGAAGCGGTCGTCGGGATTCTCTCTCCGCCGCTGGAGGATCAACGTCTTGGTAGGGCTGCCGTCGGTGTTGAGATAGCCGGTGACGGGGTCGCCGGCCGGCCAGCGGTCCGGCTCAAAGTTCTGCAGGTAAAGAAAGCCGTCGCGCACGATGCCGCGGCTGGGATAGCCGACGTCGCCCGGCCGGCCGACGTCGTGCCGCTCCTTGCCCACGAGCACGTGATCTCGCTCGGCGACGACGCGGCCTTGCCGCTCGCTCTGAAAGATCGGATCGAGGCTCTTGCCGGTAATCGCCGCCATGCCGCTCTCGTCCTCCGGCAGCCCCGCCGCCGCGAGGAACGTGGGTGCGATGTCGGTGAAGTCCACGAAGTCCTCGATCACCCGGCCCGGCCCGCGGATCCCCTTCGGCCAGCGGATCGCCAGCGGGATGCGGTTCGAGTCGAGATACGCCTGCCCCTTCACCCGCGGGAACGGCATTCCGTGATCGGACGTGACGACGACCAGCGTGTTGTCGAGCTGCCCGCGGCTTTCCAACTCGTCGAGCATTCGCGCGAGGTGCCGATCGACGTGCTCCACCTCGAAGGCGTAGTCGAGCATGTCGTGGCGGACGATCTCATCGTCGGGCCAGTAGGCGGGGACGCGGTCGATGTCGCTGAGCTGCTTGCCCCCTTTCTCCACGCCGGCGCGGTACTGATAGCCGCGATGCGGCTCGGTGGCGCCGAACCAGAAGCACCACGGCCGCCCTTCCGGAGCGGCGTCGAGGAAGTCGGCGAAGTTCGCCGCGTAGTCGTTGTTGCGGATCCCCCGCGCCGGCGGCGGCGCCTTGCGGGCGCTGAACGGCCGGCCGCAGATCGCCCGCGGCTTGCCCTCCGCATTGAACGCGACTCCCGGTCCCCAGCCCTTGCCGGTGGCTCCCGCGAAGTAGCCGTGTTCGGCAAGGGCTTCGGGAAAGCTGCGAAACTTCGCCGGGAAGTACGCCATGTGATTGGCCGCTTCTTCCAACTGCCACGAGTGCCGGCCGGTGAGCAGGATCGCCCGCGAGGGAGCGCACTTGGCGTTGGGGGTGAAGGCGTTGCGGAAGAGCAGCCCCTCGCGGGCGACGCGGTCGAAGGCGGGAGTCTTGATCCACGGCGTTCCATAGGCGCCGGCGTGCCAGCCCCAATCGTCGGCGATCGCGAAGAGGATGTTCGGCCGCTCCGCTTCGGCGGCGAAGCTGTGGCCGGCAAGTACGGCGACTAAGGCGAGGATTGAGAGAAGACGTGGCATGAGTCGGAGTGCAGGCGGCTCGCCTGCAGGGATTTTCGGGAAGTGTGTGGGAACAGGCGGGCCGCCTGTTTTACGCGGGCCTATTGTACTTCAACGGGGCGGGCCGTTTTGGAACAGGTCGAGCCAGCCGGCGGTGATGGCTTCGCCGATCGTGCTCGCCGGGCGCAGCTCTTCGGGCGTTTGTCCCCAGTAAAAGCCGATCCAGCCGTCGGCGATGTCGACGGATTTCTCGAAGAACTGCGAAAGCTCCTCGGGCGAGCATTTCAGCGGGAAGGTTTCTTCGATCACCACTGGCTTGCCGAGCGAGAAACCTTTCAGCGTCTCCATTGCCTCGTCGATCTTGTCCTTCTCCGGATAAATGTGCACGGCGATGAAGTCGAGTTCATCGAGGATTCTTTGCGGCGCAAACCCGGAGGTGAGTCCGGGGCGGTCGAGACTCCAGGGCACGAGGCCCACCGTAACAAGCGTCTTCTCGTCGCGCCGGCGAATCGCGGAGACGAGCTTCCGCACCCAGGCTTGGGCGACGGCGGGCCGCTCGCGATCGCCCAATTCGCGGGTGATGTACTGGACGAAATGTTTTCCGGCGAAGGCGGGACCGAGCCACTCCGTCGTCCGCGAACGGCCGGGAACCACCGGCTCGTTCATCAAGTCGTAGCAGAACACGGCCGCGCTGTCGGAGCATGTGTCGGCCACGGCCTCCCAAAAGCGGGACTGGGCATTCCAGCGGCCTTCCTCACCCAGCGCGTCATACCACGCCGGAACGTCCTGCTTGTGATAGCAGCCCAGGCCGGTCAGATCGAGGTACAGCCGGGTCTCTTCCGCCAACTCGAGCAATCGCGCAAGCTGCCGCAGCGAGTGCTCGTTCGGCGCCTCGGGCGACTTCAGAAACTTCCCCGTCTGCAGATGAATCCGCACGACGTTCGCCCCCAGCCGCTTCATCTCCTGAAAATCTTCGACGACTTTCGGCCATTCGTCATCCCAGTAGTCCTCCAGCAGCCGGCCTTCCTCGTCGTGATCGTAGTTGAAGCCCCAGGGGACGAACGGCCCGCCGGTTTCGGCGACGACGAAAGATCCACCGTCCTCGGCGACACGAATCCGCGACATCTCTTCTGCCGAAGCGGAAGCGGCGAGGAGCAGCGGCGCGAGGACCTGAAGGACCTTGTGCATGATCGTTCTGGTTCGGGAGTTCAACGGCCGGCGAGCGCGGCTCGCTTCTCCTCAATGAACTTGACGTGATGGGGGATGTGGTTGGTGATGCGCTCCAAAAGCGTCGCCAGCGAAACAGGCCCGTCCTCGGAGTGGATCCCCTCCCGCTGAAAATCCTCATCCGCCAGCGTCCGAAGGATCGTCGCCACATGCCGGCGAACGGCTTCCACCATCGCCAGCTCGTCCTCGACATTGCGCCGATCGTAGGCCAGGCGGGCGGCGAACAAGTCGGGATCGCCGCCGAAGAACGTCGGCCGATCCTCCGCGATGATCCGCTTCATCCGGTCGGCATAGATCGGCTCGAAGTCGGCCAGGTGGCAGACAACCTGCCGGCTCGACCACTTCCCCGGCACCGGGGCCGCATCCAAGTCGGCGGCGGACATCCCCGCCACGGCTTCCCGCAGCAGTTGCGGCCCGGTCAGATATTGATCGATGAGCGATTGGGGCGACATAGAGATCTCCGTAGACGGCGCCGCCATTGTAGAACCGCCGCGGCGGGCATCTCAACCCGCGGCTCCGGCCACCGAGCCGGGTGCGTTCGTCCCGAAGGGACCGCAACAAATCAGCCCAGGGCAGAGCGGAGCGGCGACAGCCGCGCAGCGCCGCCCTGGGATACGGAGCTTCGAACTCCCTTTCTTGACCTCTTCCACGATCTTCTTCAAGGCGTAGTTTTTCGATAGCGAGAACAACGCGTGGACGTGATCTTCGACGCCGCCGATCACGAGGGCGGGACTTTCCCATTGTTGGAAGATACCGGCCTGGTAGGCCCAAAGGCGTTCGCGGGCGTCTTCGGGAATCCATGCCTTCCGGTGTTTCGTGCTGTAAACAAGATGAATCAGGTTTTTGACGAGAGATTGCGACATGCTCGTCGGCTCCTGTTTGTTGCGCTCTTTCAGGGCTTTTGTTCGTCATGCTCATGTAACCCAGGGCGGCGCTACGCGGCTGTCGCCGCTCCGCTCTGCCCTGGGCTGATCTGTCACTGCCCCTATCGGGGCGAAAGTCTTGCCTCGTCCTCCGGCTTATCCCCAACTCCTCGGATTGCACTCTCGTTTGCGGCGACGCCGAGTAGGACGGTGACTCGCACTAATGTACCTAAGCGTTCCGAATCCGAACACTTTTGCCGTCCAGCGGTCACCGGTCGCAGAAGCGGCGAGTAGGCGAAAATTCTACGGCGGGTGGATTTGCGATCTTGCAATGGATGGGGGGGCTGCCTAATATTCTACAAACGTGGCGCTTGTTGACCCGGCAAGGAAGTTCCGCCGACGGGCGTCGCGTCCCTCCCGCTTCTTCGACTGCGAAGTGACTCCCTCGGATTCCTCTTGGGCGGTCTTCCGCCGCGCGCTCGCCTACAACCGCGACGACCTCCGGCTGGTGTGCGTGCTGCTCGGGTTGATTGCGGTTTCAACCGTTCTGGGGCTGCTTCAGGTCTGGCCGCTCGCCTGGCTGGTGGACGGCGTCCTGGCGACCGACCTCTCGGCCGCCGATGCGGGGCCGTGGTTTTTTGACCTGGTTGAGAATCGATGGATGCAGATCGCCATCCTGGCCGGGTTGACGATCCTGCTCCGCATCGCGAGCGAGGGGACGAACCTTGCCCGCAACACGATCGGAATGTGGATCAACCACCACGGCACGCTGCGGGTCCGGACCCACCTGTTCCGCAAGCTGCAATCGCTGAACCTGCAGTACCACCGCTCGCGGCCGCTGGGGGACTCGCTCTACCGCCTGAGCAACGACGCCGGCGGCTGCCAGGCGATCGTGAACGTGACGCTGGACCTGGTCGTGGCCGCTCTCACGCTGGCGGTGATGCTGGCGATTCTCGTCTCCCGAAGTTTCCTGTTGACCGGCATCGCCCTCAGCGTGGCGCCGCTGTTGCTGGCGACGAATCTTTACTTCGGGCGCCGCTTCCGCTCCCGCACGCTCCACGCCCGCGAGGTGGACAGCCGGTACGCCAGCAACGCGCAGCGGGCGCTTTCCACGATCGGCCTCACTCAGGCGTTCGGCCGCGAGAATGCGGAGCTGGAGCAGTTCCGGCAGACGGCTCAGGGAAGCCTGCAGGCGTGGCGGCAGTTTCATTGGGAGTCGGCGTGGTATCGCCTGTGCGTGGGGATGGTCTTCGCCGTCGGCGGCGGGTTGATCTTCGGCGTGGGCGGCTGGCTCGTGTATCGCGACCAGGTGCGCGAGCCGACGCCCGGCGGGATGACCGTCGGCGATCTGGTCGTGTTCCTCACCTATCTGGCGATGTTCTACGACCCGCTCTGCAAGATCAGCGGCGCCGGCGCCGGCGTGCAGGATGCGCTCACCGCCGTGCGGCGGGTGTTCGACGTGCTCGATCGCGATCCGATGGTCGCCGACCGCCACGACGCGCGACCGCTGCCGCTGGCGCCGCGAACGCTTTCGCTCTCCGGCGTCACCTTCGGCTACACCCCGGAGCGGCCGGTGCTGCGGGACGTGTCGGTCACGATCGAGCCGGGCGAAATGGTCGCCTTCGTCGGCGCCAGCGGCGTGGGGAAGAGCACGCTGCTCAACCTGCTGCCGCGGTTCTTTGATCCGCAGGAAGGCTCGCTCCAGTTCGACGGCGTGGACGCCCGCGATGTCCGCCTGGCCGACCTGCGGCGGCACGTGGCGCTCGTGCTCCAGGAGAGCGTGATCCTCCCGACCACCGTCGCCGAGAACATCAACTACGGCCGGCCCGGCGCGAGCATGGAGGAGGTGCGCGCCGCGGCGGAGCTGGCCGGCGTGTCGGAGTTCATCGAATCGCTCCCCGACGGCTACGATACGGTCGCGGCGGAGGCGGGGCAAAGCCTCTCCGGCGGACAGCGGCAGCGAATCGCCATCGCCC
>JAHWKS010000226.1 GCA_019347795.1 Planctomycetota bacterium
GACTCGCTCTCCGTCCACGCCGGGATAGAAGTCGAGATGGCGGACGCGGAAGTCGGCTTTGGCCGGATCGCCGCCGACGGAGAACGGCCGCGTCGCCGCGGAGAGATAGCCGTTGCCCGAGAGCCGGCCGCCGCCGACGCGGAATTCGGGTACGGCGATGTTTTGCGGCAGCACGCCCGCATCGCCGCGGACTTCGGCGACTACGGCGCCGAAGGTGGGATACTCGACTGCAGGAGTCGGTTTATATCCCGTGAGCAGATAGTGGGCGCCGAAGTTGTGCTCTCCCAGCGGCGAAGTCATCGAGCGAATGATCGCGATCTGCTGCATCCGCCGCGCCGTCTCCGGCAGCAGCTCGCAGATCGCGACGCCGGGGATCGCGGTGGCCGCCGGCTGGAACGGGCCGCGGACCTCGGCGGGCGCCGCGGGCTTCATATCGAACGTCTCCAGGTGGCTGGGACCGCCGTCGAGCCAAAGCAGGATGCAATGCTTCGCATTCGCGGGTGAAGCAGCGCCGGCGGCGCGACGGGCAACACAAAGATCGCTCAATCCCAGGCCCATCGCCGTGAGGCCGCCGATGCGCACAAAGTCGCGCCGCGTGACGCCGTCGCAGCGGCGATGAGGATCGAAGTTCGCGCTCATGTTCCAGGTCAATGGTTCGTGAGAAACTCGCGGCTGTTGAGCAAGCTCCAGAGGAAATCTTCAAGCCCGGCCATTCGCTCATCCTCGGCGCTCGCCGCCAATTCGGCAAGCCAGAATTCTGCTTCTTCCCGTCGCGGGAAACGGCCGAGCGCTCGCAGGTAAAACTCCTCGACGATCTTCTCGTTTGTAACTCCGGCCGCGATCAGGCGATGGAGCCGTCCGTTGGGCGAGGCGACCTTTGCATTCACCAGCGGGCCGTTGAGCAGGTGCAACTTCGTCGTCAGCCCGCCGGCCGTCGTCGCCGCGCCCTCGCAGCTTTCATTCGCGGGACAGCGGCCGAGCACGTCGAGCGACTCGGATGGCGCCAGCGGGTTGGTGAGCGCAGTCGCCCGCGTTCCGATGGGGAATTTGCCATACGTTTCCGCGACGCCGGTCACGTCGGCGATGGCGTCCGCAAGCACTTCCGCCTCCAGCGGCCGCGACAGTGCGTGGGAGTAAAAGCGATCATCGCTGGCGTTCTCGCGAAGCGCGTCGCCGCTGCGACGATACGCCGCCGATGCGGCGATCGTCCGCAGCGTGTGGCGAAAGTCATAGCCGTGCGCGACAAAGTCGTCGGCCAACCGCTCTAAGAGCCGCGGATGCGTGGCGGGGTTGGTCGACCGCAGATCGTCGGTTGGCTCAACCAGGCCGCGCCCCATCATCGCCTTCCAAAGGCGATTAACGATCGCCCGGGCGAAGTAGGGGTTGTCATCATCCGTCAGCCACTCCGCCAGTGTGGCCCGGCCGTCAACGTCGCCCGCCAGGTCGCAATCTCCCGGAAGCCTTGGAATGGCGGCGTCTCCCGTGCCCGGATGCGTGACTTCGCCCCGCTCCAACTCGCGAACTACCCGGCCGCGCTCCAGGCGGGCGAAGATGGCGGCCAGGCCGTGATAGTCGTCCTGCGTCCAGCGGTCGAGCGGGTGATTGTGGCAGTTGGCGCAACGCAGCCGCACGCCGAGGAATAATTCGCTCACGAACTCCGCCTGCTCCCGCGGCCCCGACGCCACGCGGTGAAAGGCGGCGGCGCCGGCAGAATGTGTATCGCCCTCGGCGACCAAAACTTCGCGGGCCATCGCGTCATAGGGCGTCTCGCCCGCCACGCAGGAACGAATCCATTGATGAAAAGCTGCAGCCGCCGGCGGGTCATTCGCCACCGAGCGGACCCGCAGTAGCGAAGCAAGCTTGAACGTCCAGTAATCGATGAACTCCTGGGAGGCGAGCAACTCGTCCACGAGCTTGTCCCGCTTGTCGGCGTCGTCGCTTGCGACGAACTGCCGCACTTCCTCCGGCTGCGGCAGACGGCCGGTGAGATCGAGCCGAATGCGGCGAAGGAACTCCGCATCCTCCGCCGGCGGCGAGGCGGGCAGTCCCAGCGACGCGAGCGTCTCCGAGATTTCGTCGTCGATCCAGTTGCGACGCATGACGTGTCGCTGCTCAATCGGCGCATCCGATAGCGGCGCTGTAGCAGCGACCGCGGCCATGCCATCGAGAAAGCGAATTACGGCGGTGTGACGCCCGCGGCGATGGAGCGTAAGCCGGCCGTTTTCGTCGGCGGAGAGGCTTGCGTCATCGCTGGTCGAATAGAGCGCCTCGCGCGTTACGTCGCGGCGGGACCCGTCATCAAACGTCGCCGTCACCCGCAATTTGACCGAGGCGGGAAGGCCGGCTGCGCGGAACTCCGCCGGTTCGACCGTCAGGGAAGCGAGTGTTCGAAGCCGCAGTCGCGGCGCCCCCTGCGCGATCCATCGCACGAACAATTCGGCCGGCGGGCTGTCGGAGTCGAATCGCAGCTCGCCGCCATGTTCGAGCTGCAACGTCGGTTTGGCGACGATGAGGCTCGCCCGGGGATGAGCGAGGTTCACGCGGCGTCCCTCCAGCTCATGCACGATGGCGTCGTAATCGGCCGCCGGATCGCCGCCGAAGAGCGACAGGCGAAAGTCTCCGCGGCCGGCGGCCGATCCGTGACATGCGGCGGCGTTGCAGCCCGCCTTCGACAACACCGGCAGCACCTCCGTGTCGAAATCGACCGGCTCGGCCCCCAGCGACGCGAGGAGCAAAAGAACTGCGGTCATGGCTTCGGCTCGGGATCCTGCTGATCGGCCCAGCGTCGAATGTGCGTGCGGGCTGCTTCGACCTGACCGTATTCCGCGAACTTGGGAGATGCGGCGATTCGCTTCGCCCGCACGCGCAGCTCCCGGGCGAACTCGGGATGCTCGGCCGCGTAGGCGTCGATACGCTGGGCCGCTTTGTTTGCATCCTCGGCGGTCGCGGCGCGCAACAGCGGTCTCACCAGCTCCCGCAGTTTCGCTTCGACGGCGGCGTCGCCGGCAGGCCGGTTCTTCGGCGGGGCGCGCATCTCGCGCACCCCCAGCGACTCCAGCGAAGGAACCTCGCCGCCGGTCGCGTCGGCGATCGCCTGGAGAATCTTCGGACCATCGGCCTGCACGCTCGGCTGCACGAGGGCGAAGTTCGCCGTCACCTTCCCTTCCTTGGCGATCAACATCGTAAGCTCGACGTTGCGATTCAGCCCGTATGCGCCCGGCCCCTCCCCGCCGTCCTTGAAGATCCCCAGCGCGACTTGCTGAGGGAGAGCGTTGTCGCGGACCGAGGGGATCCGCATCCATTGCTCGGTGGCGGTCGGATCGTCGGTCAGAAAGACCACGGCCGCGTGCAGATCGTCCGACGTTTTGCGGGCGGCGTACGTCATCACCGCCCGCGTCAGGCCGATGCCGGGGCGGGTCCGCTCATGCACAAAGATCAAAGCCACCGGCTTCTCGCCCGCGCGGGCGACGATATCGATCGGCCTTCCCGCCTCCTCGCCATACACGCCATGAAAGGCGAACTCCGGCAACGCCTCGCCCACCTGCGGACCGGAAAAGACCGGCTCCTCGGCCGCCAGGGCGACCGCGCACAAGAGCCATATTACAATACCGCACACGACAGCGACTCGCATAACACACCTCCTAGCTTGACTCTCCGCCAACTATAAGCGCCCGGCGCGCGGATTCCAAGAAGCCCAGAGTCTCCGACTCGTGAGGAAACGTTGCACGATACTGGGTGTCGTAAGAAAACGGCCGGGGCCGATCGACTCGGGCGCGAGCAAGCAGCGTCCGATCGGACAAGAGCAAACGCTTCGTCGACTCGCGTGCTCGTCGCCGCGGAACTCGGCGCGTATCATCAGGAGTGGGAAGCCGAACCTTCGGCGCACGATCGGACACTGAGGGACAGCCCGCTGTGGAATCGGAGTTTATCGCCTGGCTGCGACGGCATTTGCCCCCTCATCCGCGATTGCGGCTGGGGATCGGGGACGATGCCGCGCTCGTGCAGCTTACGGGCGAATGTGTGGCGACCACGGACCTGCTGACCGACGAGGTGGACTTCATCCTTGCGGAGTGCGACCCGCGCCACGTGGGGCGCAAGTCGCTGGCGGTGAATCTCAGCGATCTGGCGGCGATGGCGGCCCGGCCCGTGGCGGCGGTCGTCTCGCTGGCGCTGCCGCGGGCGGGAGCGCTGGAGCTGGCCGTACAGCTTTATGAAGGAATGCTGCCGCTGGCCGAGCAATGCGACATCGCGATCGCCGGCGGCGACACGAACACCTGGAGCGGGCCGCTGGCGATCTCCGTCGCCGCGCTGGGGGAGCCGACCGGCCGCGGCGTTCTCACCCGCTCGGGCGCGCGGCCGGGGGACGCGATCCTCGTCACCGGCGCCTTCGGCGGCAGCATTCTGGGGCGCCACTTCGACTTTCAGCCGCGGGTGGCGGAGGCGATTGGGTTGCACGAGAAGTACGAGTTGCACGCCGGGACCGATGTGAGCGACGGCCTGACGCTCGACCTCTCGCACATTTGCGAAGCCAGCGGCTGCGGGGCGGAAGTGGAATTGGACGCCGTCCCGGTTCATGAGGACGCCCGGCGCCTGGCTGCGGATCGCCGCGACGGGATTTCGCCCCTCGATCACGCCCTGACCGACGGCGAAGATTTCGAGTTGATCCTCGCGGCGTCGCCGGACCAGGCGGAGGCGATGCTCGCCGACACGTCGCTCCCTGCGCCGATGACGCAGATCGGGAGATTCACCGCGCCGCTGGGGATTTTCAGCATCGACGCCGCCGGGAATCGCAAGCCGCTATCGCCGAAGGGGTATCGCCATTAGCTGAAGGGAAACCGTTGAAGGCGCCCCAGGGGCGTCGAACCCCTCGGGCATAGCATGTCCCCTTTCTACCGGAAATCCGCATTCCATTTACGCCGGCGGCCATGCTTTCAGAAGTTTTTCGCCGGCCTGTTCGGTTTCGCGATTTCCGGCGTTTAGAATGATGGATCGTCATTCCCGGCGCCGGTTCTCGATGGACGGGACCCGACTTGCCCAACGCTACCTGGTTCGTTCTTGCCAATTCGGCTTGGAGACGCTCATGCAACGGATCCTTCTTTACCTAATCGTCACATCGCTATTCGCGGTGAGCGATGTACGCGCCGCTGAGGTGGAGCGGGAGCTTCTGCGGCGGGCGCCGGAGATGCTGGAGCATTGCCGCAGCAAAGGTTATCGCAACGTGGGGGTGCTTAAGTTTCGCGTCAAGAAAGGGAACGATCCAATCAGCGACAGCGTCGGGACGTTCAATTCTTTCTTGGCGGAGCGGTTGGAGACGGCCCTGATCCTGGCGAACAGCTCGTCCGGCGGATCGCCGGTCGGCATCATCCGCGACGCCAGCGCCGTGGCGGCGAAAACCCCCGGGGCGGCGCACACCTCGGCGGACGGCCGCAGCCGGCTCTTCGCGGCGAAGTATCCGCTCGCCTGGGGAAGCCCGCCGCCCCAGGTCACGCCCGATGCGTTCATCACGGGCATCGTCGTGGTCAGCCCCGATCTGCGGGACATGAGCGTGGGGATTCTCGCCTTCGATCGCGCCGGGAAGGAGCTGGAGCGAATCGTCCCGGTATTCAAGGCCGACGTGGGAATCGACGCGCTGGCGGAGCTGGGTGAAAGCTACGCCCTCCGCGGCGCCTTTGACGGCGGCGACACGCAGATGACAGAAGAGCAAACGAAGGAAGTGCTGGTCACAACCGCCCTCAAGGTGAAAGAGCAGCAGACGACGCATCCGCTGGCCGATCCGCAGCGGCCGGTGCTGCTGGAGGCGGCATACAACGGCCGGCCGGTCTCGATCGAGTTTCGCGGCGGCGAGGCGTTTCTTCCCGAGCCGCAGGAAGGGGAGCAGGTGGTGCTCACCCTTCGGCACAACCCCGGGGTGAAGGCGGAGCGGCTGGCGGTGGTGCTCAAGGTGAACGGCGAGAACACGCTCTTCCGTCAGCGGAAGCGCGACATCGATTGCCGCAAGTGGATCCTGGAGCCGGGGGCGCCGCCGATCGTGATCCGCGGCTATCAGAAGTCCGACAAGACCTACGAAGCCTTCCGAGTGCTGTCGGCGGCCGAATCGCGGGAGCGGGAAATCCACTACGGCGCCGACGTGGGCATGATCTCGCTGACCGTGTTCCGCGAGGCGGTCCCGGAAGACCTCCCCCCGCCCGACCTCTTGAGCGAGGAGGACGAAGACCTCCTGGCGATGATGCGGGGCGGTTTCCCGGAGAAGCCAGCCGAGACGCTCGGCGCCCTGAAAGCGCAGCTCCGATCCGGAAGTATGCTCCGAGGCGGCCTGATCGAATCGGGCGCCGAAGAGAAAGGCGGCATCCGTATCGTCGAGTTTGAGCCCGATCCCACGCCCATCATGACCGCCGCGATCCGCTACTACGAACCGGCGAGCAAGTAGTCCCGTTCGAACCGCCTCTGCCCGGGAGTCTTCTTGGACTCCGACGCAGAACTAGAACTGAGCCTTGGGCTGTCCGGTGCCTTGCATCATTTTGGTGGCGGCGCCGATTAACTCCAGGACGCCCTGCTCGACCTCGATGCGGTAGCGGACGCCGTTCTCGATCGCCTGAGAGCGAATCGAGACGTGGTCGTTCT
Source organism: Planctomycetota bacterium (assembly GCA_019347795.1). Lineage (GTDB taxonomy): Bacteria > Planctomycetota > Planctomycetia > Pirellulales > Pirellulaceae > JAHWKS01. Next base: position 6,622 of record JAHWKS010000226.1, read on the forward strand.
CCTGGTTCTCCTTAATCGTGGAGGCCAGCATCGTCGTAAGGGGGTCCTCTTTCACCGCCGCCGCGAACTTGAGGATGGGGCCGACCGCGACGCTGAACTGGGCCGGCGGCACGTTTTCCGACTGCTTGGCCTGCGAGGCGTCGATAATGCTCTTCGCCTCCTCCAGACCCGCCGGCCCCACGGCCAGGTAGACGCGGTCGCCGCCGAAGCCGAGGGCCACGTCGAGGGTCTCGCCGAAGATGTCTCGGGCGTCCTCTTTCTCGGGGATGGGGAGCTTCAGCGTGTGGAACGTGATGTTGGCGTGTTCGGCGGCGTTGAAGTTCACCTTCGGCGCCTTGGGCTCGTTCTTGGCCGCCTCGATCAGCTTCTTGAAGGTCTCATTGAGCCGCTGGGCGTCCTGCACCGTGCCGCCGGCCACGAAGTTCAGCTTCCCGTCAGCGGTGAGGAACAGCGCGGCGCCGCCGTCGATCTTGCCCGCCTCGACCGTCTTCTCCGCCACGTCGAACAGCGAGTTGATCACCTCGCGGGCCAGCTCCCGGGCCTCCTCGGTTTCGATGTCCTCGTCCTTCTCGATCTCCTCCAGCGCGTTGGTGCGCGCCGTCTTGGCCATGTCCAGATAGAGGACCGTCTGCTCCTCGGTCAGCCTGGTGGTGGCGAGCATGTTCACGGCCGCTTCCGGCGCGAGGAAGCCGGCGTGCGACGACTTCACATCCGCCAGTTGGCCCCACTGCTCGGCGAGGTCGGTGCCTTCGCGGGCGGTCGCCTCCACGTCGAAGTAGGTGGCCTGCGTCTGCGCGTCGATCTGGAGGCCGACAGTCACCTGGTCGGTTTCCTCGATGATTGAAGTCACCTGCTCCAGCATGGCCCGCGTGGACCGCTCGGAAAGCTCGCGCTGCTCGGGGCTTTGCTCATCCGCGGTCTCCGCGAGCTGCCGCTCGACCTGAGCCCGCATCTGGGCCACCGCCACCTTCTTCATTTCCGCGGGGATGTTGCCCACGTCGATGCGGACCGCGGCGGTGTAGTTCTCCGTCAGATCGCCCACGACTTCGGCCGGGTCGATCTCCGGGAGACTCGCGAGGGCGTTGGCGGTCTGCGCCAGGTAGGCCCAGCCGTCCACTTCCTTCACATAAACCGG
>JAHWKS010000227.1 GCA_019347795.1 Planctomycetota bacterium
TGAAGAGCGGGTGCTTCTCGTTGCCGCCGGCCCGGATGTAGGCCACGAGGTCGAGGATCTCTTCGGCGGTCAGCTTGTCCAACAGGCCTTGCGGCATGAGCGAGGTCTTCGATTTTACCTGCTCCTCCACCTGCGCCTTGGGGATGATCGTCGGCTCCTGGCTGGCCAGCGGGTTGACGATCACCTTGAACGCTTCGGGCGTCTCCTCCAGGATCATGCCGGTGACGATCTTGCCGTCCTCCAGGATGAACGAGTGCGCCTCGAATTTCTCGTTGACTTTGTGGGACGGCTCCAGCAGGTCGCGGAGGATGTCTTGGGTGGTGAGCTTCGGGTCGAGCTTCGCCAGGTCGGGACCGAACTCGTGACCGACGCCGCCGAACTTGTGGCAGGCGACGCAGGTGGCGACCTCGAACATCTGCTTCGCGTTGCCGAAGGAGCGCGGCGCCTCCAGGCTGCTGACGAGCGGCGCCAGGTCTTCGAACGTCCACTCCGTCCGCGGGCGGTTGAACCGCAGCAGATCATCCTCGATCGGCAGCGGGTTGGCCGCCAGGTACGCTTCTGGATCACCGCGGTAGTCCTCCAGGTTCTCGACCACGTACAAGGCGCCGTACATGCGCCGCCAGTGGCCCGGGTACGTGCAAACGTAGGGATACACGCCCGGCTCACTGGGCGCGGTGAAGCTCAGATTCTGCGTCTCTTGAGGCTGGAGCAGATCGCTCGCCAGCAGAATGCGATCCGATCTCGGCACGAACTGTCGCTTCTGCGCATCCGGCTGCTGGGCGGTCGCCTCGGCCAAAAGGCCCACCTCCTCCAGCGACCCCGGCTGCACGATCACGAAGTTGTGCGGCATGATGTCGCTGTTGTCGAAGAGGAACTCGACCGGCTTCCCCGCCCGGACCGCCAACCGCTCCTTGTCGTACGACATGCGGTGCGGCCGCGTGCCGATGCGGATCACCTGGACACCCAGCTCGCCGAGCTGCGAACGGACCTGCCGGGCCGCATCCGGCGGCAAGAGGGATGCGAGGGCGTCGCTCAACTGCAGCGCCTCCAGCGCCGCGGGAGAGGTCCGCTCCTTCGGCGGAATCTTTTCGATGTGGGTCACGAGACTCTCGACCAGCGGCGCCGCCTCCGCCTGCGGCCAAAACCGCCGCGGGATGCGTTGAAGGGCGCGGATGGCGGCCAGGCGATCGACATCCTGCCGGATGAATCCGGCAAGCGACTCGAACGTCTCTTCCTCTTTGCCGCGGATGTAGGTGAGGGCGTTCATCGCCGCACGCCGCACCAGGCCCCCGGGACCGCCGCCGCCCACGTCGAACGCCGCCTTCGTCTTCGGCGCGGCAATGGCCTCCTCGCGGTAGATTTCGTTGCGGTTGCGATCGAGCACGCGAAGCGTGAAGCCGTCCAGCCGCTTGCCGAGGTCGCCGTCGGTGCGATTGTGGATGACGATCGAGTCGATCGGATACTCGCCTCCCAGATCGACCTCCCACCAGGGATCGGGCTGGTTCTCCGGCGTGTGCGTCTGTCCGCCGGCGCCGTAAGCGCCGTCTGTCTTGCCGTCGATGCCGCGGCTCGCTTCGCCGCCGTGGGCGGTCCCACTCTGCGACGCCATTCCTTGCCGGGCGACGTTGCGGCCGTCGCTCATCACCTCGACCTCCGCCAGGGTGAGCGTCCGGCTCTTGCCGGGCAACTCCACGCGCACGAAGCGGCCGTACGCGGCTTGCGATTTTTCGCGGTCCGCGGCAAGGGGCTTCGGCAATCCGTCGAGCAGCGGCGCGATCTGCGGATATAAGCTCGCTTGCACGCTGGGATCGGGAATCAGCGGCACGGCGTTCACGAGGTCGGCCAGCCGCGAAGGCGACTGCCTCGCCAGGTCCCAAGCCTTGTCGGCGCCGCCGTCAGCGGAGATTAGCGCCACATAGCCGATCTGGCGAAGCACCGGGATGTTGGCGGCCGTGGTCATCTTCTCCAGTTCGCTTCGCACCTGGGCCAGGTCGCTGGGGGAGCGTTCCGTAAGCATTCGCACCAGCGCGTACACCACCGTCATGTTGGGCGCCTTCGCGTCCAGCCCCTGGATCGCGTCCAGCAGAACGCGCAGCTCCGACTTCTCGTCCAGCTTCGCCAGCCCGGCCACCGCCTCGCGGCGCTGCTCGTCGCGCACGTCGGGCCGGTAGAGCAATTCAACAAGCACCGCGCGGTCGCGCGGCATCTGGAGCAGCTCCTCCGTGCTGACATTTCGCAGCAGGTAGCGCATCCCCGCTTCGCTGGTGACAGCGATCTTCCGGCCTTCGCGGAGCGCCTTCATCCAAAACGGCTCGAGGGCCTTCATCGTCTCATCGCGGACGAAGTCGAGATACTCATCCGTCGGATATTCCGCGGCGATGATTGGAATCTCGACCGCCTCGGGAACCTTGTAGAAGCTGGCGGCGCGGACCGCCTCCAATCGCACGCGAGGATGCTCATCGGCCGCCAACTGCTTGAGCAGCGCGAGCGAATTGTCAACTCGATCGGTCCAGTAGCTGATGATTCGCACCCCTGCGGTGCGGGCGCGGTGATCCGGCGACTGCAGCACTCGCCGCAGCAATTCCTCGTTCACCACATTGTGCTGCTGATGCAGCCACAATGCTTCCAGCAGATGATGTTCGTGATCGGGATCACTCGCATCCAGCCCCGCCACCCAGCGATTTGCCGCGGCCAGCACGTCCTGCGAATCCCGCGCGCTCAGCTCGATTCGCGCCCGATATCGGACGCGGTTCTCCGGCGACTTCAGCAGCTCCAGCAACTCCTCAATCGGCTGCCCCGCAATCTGCGGCGGCGCCAGCAGCGGCCGGCCGGGATACGTGATCCGATAAACCCGGCCATGCTCCTGATCGCGGTTAGGATCGCGAATGTGGTGCTGCATGTGGCCGATAATCGGGTTCTGCCAGTCGGTGAAGTACAGGGCGCCGTCGGGCGCGATCTCCAAATCGACCGGCCGGAACTTGGGATCGCTGGAGTGGACGATCGGCTCGATCTCCGTGCCGGCGTAGCTCGAACCCTTCGGCTCGATCTTGTACTGCAGGATGCCTTGGAAACCGATCACGTTGCCCACCAGCAGGCTTCCTTGGTTCCGCTCGGGGAAGTGCCGGCTGGAGAGAATCTCCGTCGCCGGGCAGGGCCGCGTCCGCTGCTGATAGAGCTGCGGCGGCTTCGGGTGCTTGGCCGGAAACTCCAGGTGGCCTGAAAAGAGCGAGCCGTGCCAGGGCTGGGCCGAGGTGCCGTCATGCACGAAGTCGTTCCCCCAACGGTCGAACACGTGTCCATGGGGGTTGGCGAAGTCGTACGGGATGTAGCGATCCACCCGCCAGGTGCGCGGGTCGAACCGCCACACGCAGGCGTTGTTGTTGCGGAGCGAGCCTTGGTGAATCGTCTCGATCTGCGACTGATGGAACGTCCCCTCTTGAAAGTACATCGCGCCGTCCTGGGCCAGCACGAAGCTGTTGGCGGCGTGGTGCGTGTCGGCCGAGTCGAGCCCGTGGAGGACTCGTTCGCGCACGTCGGCCACGTCGTCGCCGTCGGTGTCCTTGAGGAACCACAAATCGGGCTGGAGGGCCACCAGCACGCCGCCCCCCCAGAACTCAAAACCGGTCGGGTTGTGCAGCCCGCCGGCGAAGGTCTTGCAGACGTTGGCCCGGCCGTCGCCGTCGGTGTCCTCCAGGATGAGCAGCTTGTCATCCATCGGGTCCTTCGGCTTCCAGTGCGGATAGGTTTGCCAGGCGGCGACCCACAGCCGCCCTTGCGGGTCGAACGCCATCTGAACGGGGTTGACCAGCTCCGGGAACATCTCCTCGGAGGCGAACAGCTCGACCTTCATCCCCTCGGCGACGGTCATCATCGAGATCGCCTCCTCGCCGCCGAAGAACTTGTGCTTGCCCCCTTCCAGCGGCCCCGGCATGTTCGTTTTGACGGGGATGAACGGCGGGGTGTTTCGGTCGTCAACCGCGGGCACATCGCTCGGCGAGCGGGCGACGCTCCAGATCGCCTTGTCCCGGTTGGCCGTCATCACGTCGAGGATTTCCATCTCGCGCTGCATGACGTCCCAGTTGCTGATGTCGTCGGTGTACTTGAGCGACGATCGCCCGCCGTAGACGTTGTAGCCGTCGGTGGTGCGGTAGCGATGGAACCAATAGAAGTTCTTGTCGGTCACCGCTTCACGAAGTCGGCTGATCGCCTCCGCGTCGAGCTTCGTATTCGAGGCCGGAAAGAGCGAAGCGACCGCAATCTCGGCGACCACCAGGTTGCCTCGCTCGTTCAGAAAGTGGCCGTTCAGCGTGAGCGGCTCTTCCGACGCCTCGTACGCCTCGAGCGTCGGATGGAACAGATCGACAATGGGAACATTGTGCTTCGCCGCCAGCTCCGCCATCGCCCGCGTGTATAGCCCCAGGCGGCGATTGTGCTCGGCGCCGTCCGGCACGTTCGGATCGTCGATATCCTCAAACGCGATCGGCGAGAAGAGCACCAGCCGGGCCGGACTCTCGCCGTCATACCTTTGGGCGAGCGTGTGCTGTATGAAGTCCCCCAACTCCTGCTTGAACTGCTCCAGCCCCGCCTCGTCGGCAAACGACTCGTTGTAGCCGAAGAAGGCGAAGACCACGTCGGCCTGCGTGCGGGCGAGCCATTCATCCGGGCTGCCGAAGTTGGCCGACCGCAGCCGCTGGTTGATCTCATCGCCCGAGAAGCCGAGGTTGCGGAACGACAGCTCGCTCTCCGGGAACCGCGCCTGGATGAGCGTCTCCAGCCAGCCGTCATGCTGCATCCGCTCCGCGAGTACGTTGCCGATCAGCGTGACGTGATCGCCTTGCTTGAACTCCAGCGACTGGGAGTAAGCCGGATTGCCGGCAAGAGCGGCGGCGGCTGCGATCGCCACGGAAAACGACCACGTCGCGCAACGCGAGAAGTATCGATGCATCATTGCGTAGCAGGGTAAGGGAACGGACGATCGCCAGGTGCGATGTCCCAGGTGTGCAAGGGGGGAGGGTAATCAGGATGAGTCGGCCGCAGAATCGGCCGCTCCGTTGATTGTACTCGAACGGCCGGCCGTTTTCACCGGGACAAGCCGGCCGATCGCGGGAGCGTCTTGGCGGGCAATGGGGGCTCGCGAACCAATTTCACCCGCCGGGCGGCGCTGCTTCCCTCTTGAGCAACTCCCGCAGATGCGCCTCGACGCAGAGCGGCAGAAACTCCAGGCTGTATCCGCCTTCGAGCACGCTCACGAGGCGGCCGTCGGCGTAGACGCCGGCGACTTGCTGCACGAGCTGCGTGAGCGGGATGAAGTCTTCCGCCTCCAGGCCGAGCGAGCCGATGGGGTCCAACCGATGCGCGTCGAAACCCGCGCTCACCAACACCAGCTCGGGCCGCACCTTGGCGGCGAAGCGTTCCAGCACGTTTTGGAACTGAGCGAGATAGTCCTCGCGCGTGATGCCGAACGGCGTGGGAACATTCATCGTGAAGCCGAGACCGGCCCCGGCGCCGCTCTCGTCGTCGGCGCCGGTGCCGGGATAGAAGGGCCAACGATGGACGGAGAGGAAGCCCACCTGTCCGTCCTCCCAGAAGGCGTCCTGCGTCCCGTTCCCGTGATGCACGTCCCAATCGACGATCAGGACGCGGTTCACGCCAAGCTCCGTCACCGCGGTGTGGGCGGCAATGGCGATGTTGTTGAACAGGCAAAACCCCATCGCCGCCTCAGGCCGGGCGTGATGGCCGGGAGGCCGCACCAGGCACAAAGCCTGCTTCGCCTCGCCGCGCACGACGCGCTGGACGGCGTCGCAGACGGCGCCGGCGGCCAGCAGGGCGACATCATAAGACGGCGGACTGACGACGGTGTCGGGATCGAGCATCCCGCCGCCGCCGGCGGCGACTTTCTGCACCAGGTCCGCATAGGGATCAGGATGCACCTTCGCCAGCCGGTCCAGAGAAACCGGCGCCCACTCCGGCCGTTCGCACCGCTGCGTGAGTCCCGCTTCCTCGAGATGCCGCGTCACCCGCCGCAACCGCTCAGCCCGCTCGGGATGCCGGCCCGTCTCGTGATCGAGGAATCGCGGCGACTGGTACAGGAGCATGAGGTCGGCTTTTCCCTTGGCTGCGCCGTTTACGGCCGCTGCGGCGTGGATAGAATTATATTGACAATCTCGCGCCGGGACGGGTACTTTGAAGATAGCAGGATTCGTGTACGGTGCGAGACGCCGCGGGCGGCGAGTTGCCCCGCCACGTTCAACTTTTCTTTGCTCGTCCCGGTCCGGGGACGAACCGGTTCACCGAGAGGCTACGATGCAGCGTTTCTCTTTTGTTCTTTCTCGGGGTTGGGCGCGTGTGCCGCTCGCGTTACTCCTCCTTGTGGGGTGTGTCTCCTCCGTCGCAACGGCTCAAGAGGCGCCCCAATATTCGGAGGTGAAGCCGAAGTGGAACAAGAGCGACCGCAACCAGTACCAAGAATTCCGCAAGCGAGAATCGCTGGTTCGCGACATTCTCAATGCACGCGCGGAACTGACCGGCCAAAACCAAGCCGACTTTCAGGAGTTCATTGTGCGGCAGGTGTTTGCGGAGATGACGTCGCTTTCGGAGTTGGGCGAGCTCGCCAATCGCCGACGCGAATTCTTGCGAGAGCGATTTCAGATGCCGAACTCGCCCAAGGCGGTTCATGACTATCTCGTGGACCTCACATTTCGCACGATGCAAGTCATCTGCGCGAGGAACTTTCATCCGGCGGTGCGATGCAACGCCATGCTCATCATTGCGGAGTTGAACGAGGTGGAGTCTACCGGCTTCGCCTCGAGCCGCACTCCCCCGCAACCCCTGCCGGCGGCGCTGGACTTCATGCTGGCGCAGATTAAAGACCCGAACCAGATCGACGAAGTGCGGATGCCCGCCTTAATCGGCGTGTTGCGGCACGCGGAAATGAACCGCCTGCTGGGGCAAATGGGCGTAGTGCAACGGAGCGACACGGAGCAGCGGGAATTTGTCCGCAAGATTCTCGAGGTGGTTTACCCCATCGCCGAACAAAGCGATCCGCCGGAGGGAAGGTCGCTGGAGGGGCACGCTTGGATGCGGCGCCGGGCCGTCGAGGTGTTCGTCGCGCTGGGGGTCACCAGCGGTCGCGTCGTCGCGTTGCTCGACGAAATGATCGCCGACACCGACGCTCCCCTGTCGCTGCGGCTGACGGCGGCCCGCGCGATCGGGCAACTCCCCTTCGAAGGTTCGCAGCAGGGCTACGACGCCGCCGAGGCGGCTCGCCACCTCGCATCCATGGCCGTGGAAGCTTGCGAGGCGGAACTGGCCTGGTGGGAAGAGGAAAAGAAGCGAGAGGAGACGGCCAAGCTCAACACGCAATCTCTGGGGGGCGAGTATGGCGGCGGCGCCGGATATCCGGGCGGATATCCCGGCGCCGAGTCCGAAGGGGGATCGATGTACGAGGAGGGATCCATGTATGAGGAGGGGGGGTACGGGCCGGGCTACGGCATGTACGGCGACCCCGCCGCCAAGAAGGAAGAGAAGAAGAAGGTTGATTACCGCCTCGCCAAGACGCAGCGGCGGATCAAGCACGTCCTTGCATCGCTCAAGCATGGGCTGGACGGGAATCCCACGTTCGCCGCCAAGACCTCGGCCGTCGCCTCCAAGCGCGAAGGCGAGTCGCCGCCCGAGGAAGCGGGAATTCTGCTGCGGTCCCCCGCCGAAGATAAAGCTCTCGTGAAGAGTGTCGCCGACGCGGTGAACAGC
>JAHWKS010000228.1 GCA_019347795.1 Planctomycetota bacterium
AGGATTTGCTCCAGCAGCACCGGCAGCGCCAGCCGGAGCATCGGCCGCAGCGTGCCGGCCTCGGAGGTGGGAAGGGCGACGTTCATGAACAGGCAAAGAACCTGTTCCTATCGTCTCCCGCGGCGAATCACCAGGGGTGGCTTCGGTTGTTAGCGGCGGTGTGGGATTCAATCGAGTAGCGGGGCATTCTGGCGTGCGGTAAAAGTGAGGGTGACCATGAACTTGATCAAGGTTCACCCATGTCCGTTTCCCAACCCCGGCGCAGCCCTGAAGAAGTCGGCCGACTTGGCGTGGAGGTCTTCGACCGCCAAGTGAGGCCGGACCTCGATTCCGAGGACGACGGCAAGTTCGTCGCCGTCGATGTCGGGACCGGCGACTACGAACTCGACGAAGACGACTACACGGCGGTCATGCGCCTGCGGCGCCGTCGGCCATCGGCCGAAATCTGGCTTGGCCGCGTTGGCCAACACGCCACCTATCGGATGAGATGCAGCCGCCGGTTTACCACGGCGTAAGCCAGCCCTTCATGCGGCCCCAGAAGCCGGGTGACTCTTCGTCCTCGCCGAATTCCCAATCGGGGGCATTGTCGCGCGGGGAGCGTCGCTCGTCGCCCGCGGGATCGGCGAAGAGGCCGGGAAAGGGCGTCGAGGAAACGGCCACGTCGTCGCTGATTTCGGATGAGGAGTCGTCGCGGTGATACTCGCGGTTCGCGGCGGGGAGCGAGTTGACCTCGACGCGGGCGGCTAAGGCGCCGCTGTTCTGAGCCTCCTTGACCGCTTGCATCACGTCGGCGTAGCCGCCGCCGATAGCGACGATCGCCCGCACCACGTCGTCCAGGCGGGCGGAGCATTCCATCCGCCGCTCCTCCTCGCCGGGGACGAAGCGGCTCAGCTTCACCCGGTCCGGCCCCTCGCTCTTGACGACGATCTCCCGGCCGGCGAACAGTGAGTACGGCGCCTGAAGCTGCAAATCGCGGGCGAAGATCGTGACCTCCGGCTCGCGGTAGCGCATGAAGTGGACCAGCGGCTCGCCGTGGGAGGCGATCCTCGTCAGCCGCACCGTCGGGGCTTGGGGATGCCCCAGCTTATCGCCGCGAACCAGCGGGTCTTCCGGCCGACGGGTGCGGATCGCCCGCACGGCGCCCATCCGGGTTTCGCTGCTTTCGGAATGGAGCAGCTCCGTCAGTCCGTGATACGCGGCGGGATCGTCCATTACCGAGAGCGCCGCCAGCGCATGCCAGCGGAACGCCCGAGACTTGTGGGCCGCCTCGGCCAGCGCCGGCACGGCGTCCGGCTCTTCCAGGTACGCCAGCGCCTCGGCGGAGTAGAACCGAACCTCGGGGTCCGGCGACTGCAGGCCATTCTTCAAGACCGGCGCCGCCTCTTTGCCGATCGCCTCCAATCGCAGCGCCGCCCGGGCGGAGGAGACCGGCTCCAGGAGCAGTCCCTCGAGCCGCCCCAGCCGCTCGACGCGGCGCTCCGGCGCCTCGTGGACGGCCACGCTCTGCACCACGCGCAGGTACCGCCCCAGGTTGTGCTCGTACTTGGGGCTGATCTTCAGCTCGATGTAGTCATCGTCTTTCGGCTCCGCCACGCCCACCTTTTTGCCATGATCGAAGGCGTGGAAGCGGCGATTGATGGCGGCGGCGACGTGCGTGCTGGTCATGATCGAATGATTATCGCCGATCACCACCAGGCCGATCGGCCGATCCACGAGCGACTCCGCCCCGCCCAGCACGCGGCCGCGGACCAGGTTCACCTGGTCGTCTTGGCCCTGGAACACGGCGTCCACGACCACCGGACCGCCGGCGACGCCGAGCACCTTTCCTTGCCTAAGGCGGTTCCCCAGCGCCTCGACCGGCCGCAAGCGAGTCTGCATCAGCCAGCCGTCGCGGAGGCTGGTCGTCTCGGAGCGCGGGGGGGAATCGACGATCACGTCCGCGCGATCCCCCTTCTTCACGCCCGGCGGGAGGAAGACCTTTACGTACGCCATGGACGTATTGTCCAGCGCCAGCACGGCGTCGGGATCCTTCACGCCGTTGGTCTTCATCTCTTCGCGCAGCGTCTCGCGACGATCGTTCGCGGGCGGATCGCTGCCGGTGCCGCGGAGACGGGTGATCACCGCGACCGCTTCGATCTTCGAATATCCCAGGCCCCAACCGCGGGTCAGATCGCCGACGAACTCCACATCCGGCTCCAGATCATCCACCCGGCGGACGATCTCTTCGTTCTTATTCTTTTTGATCCACGGCACCTGGCAACCGGGGAGGCTGGCAATCGCAAAGCTCGCAAGCAGCGCCGCAAGAAGACCAGCCGGCGCGCGACGAAAAAGCGGCTTCATGCCAGGACCTGCTTCCCTGCAAGAGTCGGCAATCAGAACGATGAGAACCCAGCCGCCGGGCGAGAATCCGCCCACACCCGCCGGGAGGCGGGAAGGGTACCGGTCCCCTCAACCCCCGTCAAGCCCGCTGAAAGCCCGACGCGTAAGCGAGGGGGACATCGGGCGCCAATCCCACCAGAACCGCCAGAATCTCGACTTAGCGCACCATTGGCACGGCCAGCGGGGCGCCGCAGCGGAGGCATTGCACCGTTTTCCCCGCCAGGTCGGGACGCGCGTGATATCGCTGTCCGCACTCGCAGACGACTTCCAGGGGTGTCGCGGCCTCCGCCTGAGGGCTCGGCACGGTCATGCGGCGCCGGCACGTCGGACACTGCACCGTCTTGCCCGCCAGGTCCGCCCGCACGGCCAGCATCTTACCGCAGGCGCAGGCGATGCGGATTCGATCGGCCGGCGCCGCCGAGGACGTGAATTGCTTCGAAGGCGCCTAGGGGGCGTTCGCCTCCTCGGGAATATCCTTAAGTTGGTAGTCCTCGCCGTCGTCCGCCGGCGAGGTCGGGGCGGCGCCGGAGGTTGGAATTTGCGTCCACGTCGAGGGGGAATCGGCGACGGTGTCCGCACGCGCCCCTTGGGCTGCATGCGAGGCGCTTTTTTCTCCCGTCGCCCCCAGCAGTTCGTGGTCGTACGCCTCCTTGTCGGCGGGATGCGTCAGCCGGCGATACGCCCGGGCGAGCTCCTCCAGTACGCGGTGGGCGTCGGCGGAACGGCGGCCGTCCAGGTGAGGCCGCACCTTGGCCGCTTGCCGCTGATAGCCGATGCGGATTCGCGCCGAGTCGGTTTCGAACACCGGCACGCCGAGCAACTCGTAATCGTTGGGAGGCAGCGCCTCCGGCGGAACTCCCAGCCACGCCAGGTAGGGATCCTCGTTCTCGCTCTTGTCGATGCTCGCTGCGCCGGCCTCGGCGAGGGCGACAATCACATCCGTCGCCGTCTGATAGCGATCCTCCGGCGCCTTGGCGACCATCTTCTGAAAGACCCGATCCAGCGATTCAGGGATCTCCCCGTCGCGCTCGCACAGCGAAGGGATCGGATGCTCCCGATGGGCCAACAGCTTCCGCAAGAGCGTGTCTGCGCAGTACGGCGGCCGGGCGAACAGCAAACAGAAGAACGTGCAGCCGAGGGAGTAAAGATCGCTGCGGGCGTCGGCCCGGCGGAAATCCTCCGCCTGCTCGGGGGACATGAAGTCCACCGTGCCCATGATCTCGCCGGCGCGGGTCAGCCCCGGCTTGTGCCACTGCGTCTCATCCTGCTCCACGGCCGCCTCGTCGATGCGGGCCAGCCCCATGTCGAGTATTTTGACGATCCCCTTGGAATCGACGAGCAGGTTCGACGGCTTGATGTCGCGATGGACGATTCCCTGGTTGTGGGCGTACTCCAGCCCCTGCGCCGCTTGAAGGATGTAGTTGGCTGCGGCCAGCGGGGGAAGCACGTCGCGGTCGTTCCGCGGCGCCAGATCGCGGCCGTCCACGTACTCCATCACGAGGTAGTGAATATCGCTTTCCTCGTCGGCGTCGTGGGCGGTGACGATGTGCGGATGGCTGAGCCGCGCGGCCGCCTCCACTTCCCGCTGGAACCGCTCGACGGCCTCTCTGGTCTTCATGGCGCTGGGCGGGAGAATTTTCAGGGCCACCAGCCGCTTCATCCGGCGATGCAGTCCCTTGAACACCAGCCCCATTCCGCCGGCGCCGATCTGCTCCAGCACCACGTAGTTGCCCAGCACGAGGTGCTCCACCTCGCCGTGATAGACGCACTTCGCCTGATATTTGGTCAGCCGTCCGGAGCGGACCAACTCGGCGGCCAGCCGCTGGGGGGTGAAGCGATTCTCGCGGGCGTTCTTCAGGAGCGCAGCCGCCTCCTCGGCCGTCGCCAATCGGCTCCGGGCCAGGCGCTTCGCGAACTGCTCCAGCGCGACCGGCATGTGAGGCTCCCGAAAGCCCCAATTCTACCAGCCCCAGCCGCCGAGGAAATCGGGAATTGAATTGCGCCCGGCGCCGCCCAGCATTCTATAATGCCACGCGCCGGGGCGGATAAACCGGACCGCGCAAAGCTACTTCGCCAGCTCCTTCTCGATCGCCTGGACGAGCTGGGGATCGTCCGGCTCGACGCGGGGGGCGAAGCGGGCGAGCACCTGCCCGTCTTTGCCGATGAGGAACTTCTCGAAGTTCCACGAGATCTTGCCCGGCTCCTTGGCGTCTTCGCCGGTCAGCCGCTTGTAGAGGTCGCAGGCGCCCTCGCCGTTGACTTCGATCTTGGAGAACATGTCGAAGTCCACGTCGTAGTTGTCCTTGCAGAACTTTACGATCTCGGCCTCGGTCCCCGGCTCCTGGGCGCCGAACTGGTTGCAAGGGAAGCCAAGCACCGCCAGCCCCTTCTCACCGTACTTCTCGTGCAGCGCCTGCAGGCCCTCGTATTGCGGCGTGAGACCGCACTGACTGGCCACGTTCACCACCAGCACCGCCTTCCCGTCGTATTTCTTGGCGAGGCTAACATCCTTGCCGTCGATGGTCTTCATCTTCACGTCCAATACCGACTTCTCTTCGGCCGCGGCAGGTTGCGTCACGGCGACAGTCGCGAAAAGGAGGGAAAGGCACGAGAGGGAAATGAGCATACGCATGGTCGAACTTCTCCTGAGACAAAAGTTTCAACATCGATGGCGCGAGGTTCTTATAATACGCCATGACAGGCCCCGGCGAAAGCGTTGGGCTTCGGTCTTCGCCGGTTGCGAGTGCGGGGAGAGCGGCGCCACCGTGTGCCAAGACCGGCTATGTTCGAAAAGCCTCAGAAGCCCCCGCCGCCAGCGGGCTGATTCAGAAAAGCCTGCTGCACCGGATGCAATTCGCCCCCTCCGCCAGCCCCTTAATCGTCAGATGAAAAGTCCTCGCGCAGCACATCCAAGAACGGCCGATCCTCATCGGTCGTCGTCGTGCGGCGCTCGTCGTTGACGTTCAACACCAGTCGCGTGGCATGACCCGGTGCTTCCCCATCGCGTTTCCGACGAGCTCACCCGCCACGCGATTCTACCCCGCCTGGCGCCGACTCTCAAAACGCGAAAGGCGCAGAAAGGCGCAATCATTGCAAGAAGATTCGTCCGATGGAGTGATGGGAAGGAATCCGGGTTACTCGGTCGCTTGGTTTTACCCGTAAGCCACCCCCCCTTGCTCCATCGCTCCATCACTCCCGGAGGAACCAGCCATGCTTTCCGTGAAACCCGACGACGTGCGTGCGATTGACGTTCTGGGCAAGGTGAGAATCGCAAAGGACAAATTCCGGGTCCAGGGCGCGGCGGGTATTGAGGATCTGCTTGATCAGGCCGACCCGCTTCGCCCTCAGGACTTCGAGCGGGTCCCGGGGCCCCTTTCCGAACCCGTGGAGCTGGTCATGATTCGGCGAAACGAACCGTACGACGATGCTGTGATCGGGATTCGATCTTCCACCGGGACGCTTGCCTTGCTTATGGGCGAATCGGGCTCGGACGATGTCCGGGACTCGCACTTTATTTCCGAAGTCCCGGCTGAAGACATCCGCGAAACAGCCGCGCAGATTCTTCGCGACGGGTACGAAGATTTGGAGGGACTGCGGATCAGACCGATGTAGGGAGTGGAGTGATGGAGTGATGGAGTGATGGGGGAAGGAATCCTGGTCACTCGGTCGCTTGGTTGCCCGGCAGCCCACCCCAACACTCCGTTACCCCAACACTCGCCCTCGACGCGCTGGCGGCCGCTACGCGCGAGGGAATTCCAGTCGGTTTGGCGCGCCCTCTGCGACGTTTTGTAAGGTGCTTCCTTCATTCCAGGAGCCGAAGCCATGCCTGCGCCGCGAGTTTCTCTTCAAACGATCACGTTTCGCGACCGCGCCGACGCCGCGCATCAGCTTGCCCAGGAGCTAAGACAGCTCGACCTGACGGCGCCGCTGGTGCTGGGGATCCCGCGCGGGGGCATCGCGATCGGCGCCACCTTGGCCGAGGAATTGGGCGCCGAGCTGGATGCGGCGCTGGCGCGCAAACTGAGGGCGCCGCGCCAGCCCGAGTTGGCCATCGGCGCCGTGTCGGAGGATGGCGAACTTCACCTCAGCCCTCACGCTCAGCTCGCCGGCGCCACGGAGGAGTATCTCGAGAAGGAGCGGCAAGACCGCCTCGCGGAGCTCAAGCGGAGGAGCAAGATGTTCCGCGAAGCGCGTCCGCCGGCGCGGATCGAGGGCCGGTCGGTGATCCTCACCGACGACGGCATCGCTACCGGCTCCACGATGCTCGCCGCGGCCGAGTCTCTCCAGGCGAAAAAGCCCCATCAGCTGATCATCGCCGTTCCGGTGATGCCGGCCGGCCGCGTGGAAGACTTTCGCCGCGCATGCGATCAATTGGTGTGCCTCTCGGCGCCGGAAGATTTCATGGCGATCGGCCAGTTTTACGAGAACTTCCGGCAGGTTGACGACGAAACGGCCTGCAACCTCCTCCGCCGATTCGCTCAGACGGGGTAGCGGCGGCAAACCTGCGATCCCGACCTACCGGCGGCTCGCATTGCTGAGGAACCAGTCCTTTGCCAGGCGCGCTGCCTGCTCCAGCGTTCCCGGCTCCTCAAAGAGGTGCGTGGCGCCGGGGACGATTTCCAGGCGGCTCTCGCTCGTGAGTTGAGCTTGGGCGTCGCGGTTCATTTGGATCACGGGCTCGTCGCGCTCTCCTACGATCAGCAAGGTCGGCGCCTGCACCTGCGGGAGGGCGTCGCCCGCCAGGTCGGGACGACCGCCGCGGTTTCGCGCGGGAGCGTCAGCTCCATGTCCTGTTGAAAATCGCCGCCGGCGCCGGGGACGAAGGGAGCGTAGCCGGCGCCGAGCTCGCCGGTAGCGCTGAAGTTGCCGAAGTTCAGGTTCGCCGGCTTCCGCTCGGGATCGACGGCCCGCGGGAACAGCGCCGCGTTGGTGGGCATGCCGGTCACCGGGTGATTCGTCCCCGCCACGCGGCTGTAGATCGAGCCGATGTTGGCGCCGAAGGTCTGAGCGCAGACGATCGGCTTGATGTCGTGATTGCCGTTGCCGGTCGTGTAGGAGCGGATGATCGCGAGCTTGTGCGCCAGGCTCGCCAGCTTCGGGAACGCGGCGCCGAACATGATTCCCGGCAGCGAAGTCGCGACTTCCCCATTGACGCTGCGCACGCCGGCCGGGGCTGTCATCTTGGGATCGAACGTTTCGGTCTGGCTCGGCCCGCCGTGCAGGAAGAGAAAGATAACGGACTTATCCATTACGGGGCGGGGCGAGGCGCCGGCCGCGCCGGCAATGAGGTTCGAGAGGGAAAGCCCTCCCAGCCCCAATCCGCCGATGCGGAG
>JAHWKS010000229.1 GCA_019347795.1 Planctomycetota bacterium
GGTCCGCCGGCGCCTGGAGGTCCGCCGGGTCCCGTAGGTCCGCCGGCTCCGGGAGGTCCGCCCGCTCCGGCGAACTGGCCGGGCGCGTCGCCCGGCGAGGTCGCCGACGGGCCGTCGGAGCTCTCGCCCCCTTCACCCTCCGCGATCTGCTCGTCGGGCGAAAACTCCGCCTCCGGCGGCGCCGGCAGCGACACCTTCTCGACCCATCGCCGCGGGTTCATCACCACCACATCGTCCGGCGAGAGTCCCGACTCGATGACCGCGAACTTCTCGTTCGCCGAGCCGATCGTTACCTCGCGAGCCTGCCAGTCCCCCTTGTTCCATTGGAAGCAGAACGTCGTGCCGAAGTGGTCGTAGATCGCCTGCACGGGCACCTGCAGCGCCTGCGGCCGCCTCTCGACCTGGATCGACACTTCGGCCGTCAAGCCGGGGCGGATGTTCTTGGGCGGGCTCGTAATCTTAATCAAGGTGCCGTATTGCTTCACCGGCGAGCTGAACCAACTGCTCGGCTCGGGATACTCGTTCACCTTGGTCACCACGCCGTCCAGCTTCTGATCGTCGCTGAAGGCGTCGATGCGGATTTTCACCGGCATGCCCGCCCGGATCGACGTGATCTGCGACTCGTTGATCTTCGCCTTCACCTGCATCTTGGTCGGGTTGGGCAGGCGGATAATCGCCTGCTGCTCGCGGACCATGGCCCCCGCCTCGACGATGAACTCCGCATTGCCGCGGCTGCTGACTTCGTTGGCGTGCACCACCTGGCCGGCGGCGGGGGAGCGGATCTCGCACTTGGCGATCTGGTCTTTGATGTCTTTGAGTTTTGTGTCTTCGATCTCGTAGCTCTGCTCCTCCGACTCCCACTGGGCCTTGGCCGTGGCGATGTCGCTGTCCAGGGTCTTGAGCATCTTCGGCTTCGTGTACTCTTGGAGCACCCGGAGCCTCGTCTGGGTCGACTCCAGCTCCAACCGGGCCTTGTCCACCGTGAATTTGTCGGCCTCGATCTGGAGCGGTTTCACGATCCCGCGGTCGGCCAGCCGCAGCCCGGAGCGGGAGGCGATCTCCGCCCGGCGGAGGTTCTCCTCCGCCTGGAAGATTTCGCTCTGGATGAGCTGCTCCTCCTGCTTATAGGTTCCGTTGAGGTATTCCTCGCGGGCGATCAGCGCCGCCTCATACGTGTTCTGGGCCTGGATCACCAGGGCTTTGCTGGTGTTGCAGAGGATCTCCTGCTGCAACCGCTGTTGCTCCAGCGCTGAAGCGTCCAGTTGCACCAGCAGGACCCCCTTCGCCACCTGCGTCCCCTCGGGGATGACCCACAGGATGGCGGTCGAGCCGTTGAAGCCCTTGACCTCGCACTTCACCTCGACGTTCTCGGAGCTTTCCACCTCCCCCTGCTCGACGACCTGGTACTCGTACGGGTTCACCTCGGCGACGGCCGTCAGGGGAATCTCTTCCTCGCCCGAGTCGCGGCCGAAGACGTAGTACCAGGCGCCGCCCGCCAAGATGACGAGGACGGCCAGCGCCGCCAGCACCAGAACCCGCAGGGAGCCGCCACGTCGGACATTGCCCGAGTCGCGACAAGGGTGAGAAGAGTCGATCATGAAAGCGTTCCCTTGATGAAGGGGGATGAGCGCGGAAAGCGTTTCGGCGGGTCGGCCTGTGGAACCATGTTGGGGTGGGACCGCGGCGGAAAGCGGCGCGGATCAAGAGGAACGGCGCCGCACTCCCGCCCCGCTAAGTCTATCGAAAAACAGCCCCGCTGTCACGCGAATTCAGCCGGCGCCGCGACCGCGCCTGACAGCCCCTCCTCTTTGACATTAACCCTTGGGGCGGCCTAAGGTTTCGCGTGAAATCGCCACGCCATTCAGTAGGGCCGGCAGGATTCGAACCCGCGACCAAGCGATTATGAGTCGCCTGCTCTAACCACTGAGCTACGGCCCCGACGCACCGCTTAGTCTAGTCTGCGGCAGGGGGGCGCGAAACCGCAAGCGAATGGCCACGTTTCTTATCTGTTTTCATCCGGCGCCCGGCAGGTAATTCGGGGGAAAGCGATTCCCGGAACATAGTGCAGCGAAAGCTCGCGTGACTTGACCGGCGACCGGGAATTGTTCCAAAAAAGTTGTGCTTGGCTCGAAGTCCCCCGGATTTCATTGAAAAACCCACTCCTCCCAACCATCACCGTAAGTCCCTATGAAAACGCGAAAACCGTTCGGGGGTCCGCCCACTCCCGCATGTACGGAACAATCGCGTCGTTGTATCGATTCGCTTGCATATCGGTTGTGTCCGGTCGAGTTGAAGCACGGCGCTCGGTTGCCCCGGGGAACTACGTTCGGCGCCCACGGAACGGTTATATTGGAGCGGTTGATTCCCCGATTCCGAAGGCGCGCCATGAACAAGACGGCTCAGCTTACGGGCTTTATCGCAGCTCACGCCATCGTGGCTATTTCGGAGGGGGAGTCTCTCATCATGCCCTTGCTCGTGGTAGAGAAGAAAGACGGCAATCCGCAGTTCATAGAGATCACGGGAAAGACCTCGCAGGCCGCCGTGGCCAAGGGCGAAAAGCTCCTGGTGAACCCTGGGCGCGGGACGCGGCGAGCGGTCTTGGCGTTCGAGGCGTATCTCAATTTGCCGCCGGCCCGGACCGATGCGATATTCCTTCGCGCCTGCGGTTACCGCCCGAGCCGAGAATCGCTCCTGGTGGCGGTTCCCTTCCGCCCACGCAAATCTCCCGGCGGCTTTGCCGTATTCCGTCCGAAGTTCATCGCCTACGAGGACAGCCCGCCCCCGCCCGACGTCCTCGACGATTTTCTCCGGGGCATCGCACTGCACCCGACCGGCCAGAAGATTTGGCAAGCCCACCTCGACGAGAGCCGCTGACCGCGATATGCGACACGGCCCGTTGTCATTTCCGACGCCCCCGACGCCGCCGGCGGAGCAGAGCCGATGGGGTCGGGAGTCGTTTTCGGTCAAGCCGGTCGCCACGTGGAAAATCTCTCGGCCGAAAACGACTCCCGACCCCGGCATGGCCGCACACCCGTTACTTTCCTCGTTCATTGATTCATTGATATTGGATATTGGACCGAAGGAAGAGTCGCCCGGAAGAAGGAGCGGGTCAACGCGCGAAGCACTGCTTCAATGTCTTCGCGACCGCCTCCACGTTCGGCTCGTGGACCAGGTGGGCGTGGTCGCCGGGGATGGGGTGGACTTCGATTTCGGCGGCGAGGGCGGACCAGCCTAGATGCGGGTCGTCGGAGAGGTCGTGGGTCTTTTGCTGCTCGGCGGCGCGGAGGAGGGTGAGCTTGCCGGGGTAGGGCTGCGGGCGGTGCTCCAAGACCGCTTTCATGTTGGCCTGGAAGACGGAGAAGACGTGCTGGCCGGCGGCGATGTCGTCCGGCTTCACCAGGCCCGCCTGGGCGGCGCGGTGGATGAAGTAGTCGCGCTGCTCGGCCGGGGACATTTGCTGCACTTCCTCCAGAGGCTTATGGCTCTCGCCGGGGAAGAGGGCCACCACCATCGCCAAAAATTGAGCCTCGTCGACGGGTCCGTCGGCCGGCAAGGCGCCGGCGTCCAGGAGGGCCAATAGCGCGACCTCGTCCCCTTGCTCCGCGAGTTGCCGGGCCATCTCGTGGGCGAGATTGCCTCCCAGCGACCAGCCGGCCAAGTGGTACGGACCGGCGGGCTGCGCGCGGCGCATCGCCTCGATGTAATGGGCGGCCATCTCTTCGACCCGCGTGTGCGGCGGATGCAGGCCATCCACCCCCAGGGCTTGCAAGCCGTAGACCGGCCGCTCGCCGCGGAACCGCCGGGCCAATTCCAGATAGCAGAATACCGTGCCGCCGGCCGGGTGGACCAGGAACAGCGGCGAGGCGTCTCCGGTGGTTTCCTGGGGCACAAGCGATGAGGCCGCCTGCGCCGCCTCGGGCGAGGCCAACAGCGACGCCAGGTGCTCGACCGTGGCCTGCTGGAAGAGCGCCGCCAGCGGGAGCGGCGTCCCGGACCGCTTCTCGATCTCCGCCATCACGCGGACCGCGAGCATCGAGTGCCCGCCCAATTCGAAGAAGTTGTCGGTCACGCCGACCGGATGCACACCGAGGAGCCGCTCCCAGACGTCGGCCACGAGCCGCTCGTGCTCGGTGCGCGGAGCGACGAACTCGGCGGCCCACGCCGGCCGATCGCTGGGGGGCGCCGGGAGCGCGCGGCGGTCGATCTTGCCTTGAATCGTCTTGGGCAACTCGGGCAGGAGGACGAAGGCCGAGGGGATCATGTACTCCGGCAGCTTCGCCTGCAGCGCCTTGCGGAGCTTGGGGGTGAGCTGCGCGGCGGCTTTGTCGGCGAGAGGGTTGTTGGTGAAGCGGGACCAGTCGATTCGCGGGTTGGCGGGCGTTGACTCGGCCGAGGGTTCGGGACGGGCTCGGAGGCCTGTCCTACGGAAGACAACGTCGTAGCGGTCGGGTGAGGAGGGGGACCACGTGGCGTGAACGTCGTAGTCGAGCTCTTCGCCAAGACGCACGAAGTCGTCGGGATCAAACGATCCGCCGCCGGCCTCCTTTGAAATGTGCTTCAAGGCATCCACGTCTACCGGCGCCGCGGAATCCTCGATCATCCGCCACGCCGCCACGTCGCCTGAAACGCGCGGATTCAGCACATCGCGCACGACGAAGGAATCCGGCTGCTCGTCGCGAAGGAAGTTCGCGACGTTCTCCGGCGCGGGCCGATCATCCTCCCACGCGACGCCGCATTCCGCATTCCGCACTCCGCATTCCGCATTCGAATCCGTAGTCAACAGCACGTCGTAGCGAAACCGCGTCAGCTCATTCGCCGCCCCGCCGCGCTTGAGGCGAACCTCCACGTCGCTCACCCGCGGCAGCCGCTGGGCGAGCGCGGTGAAGAGGGCGGGGTCGATGAGCAGCTCCTCTTCCCTGGCCATCCGCGCGCGGATGCGGTGGCGAAGCTGCTCGCCGGTCGCCGACTCATCCGCCTTGTGCAGTTCGATCGCCGTCGCCAGCGCCCCTTGCAACGGCAGGCTGCGGAGATCGCCGAGAAACAGCCGACCGCCGCGCCGCAGCAGTCGCACGGCGCCGTCAATCACCGTCAGCAGATAATCGACGCTGGGGAAATACTGGGCGACCGAGTTGAGCACCACCACGTCAAAGCTTCCCTCTTCCAGCCCGTCAAAGCGATCGGCGGTCCGCTCCTCCAGCCGCACCCGGGACCGACAGTCGTCACGCCGCTCGACCACGGCCCGCACCTGCTCCAGCGACGCGGCCAGAAAATCGGTCCCCACATACTCATCGCAATGCGGGGCGATGCGGAACAATAGCAGTCCCGTGCCGCAGCCGATCTCCAGCACGCGGCGCGGCTTCAGGTCCAGCACCTGCCGCACCGTGTTGTCGATCCACGCCGTCATCTGCGGCTTGGGGATCGCCTTGCCGTCGAAGCTGCTGATCCAGCCCGAGATATTCGTCTCCGCGTCAAGCGCCGGCGGCGCCAGGCGGTGCGTCTGATCGAACAGCTCGCGCCACGTCTCGACGTGCTCCTGCTCAAAGCGATCCTGCGAAAGATCGGCGCCTTGCGACGGCACGACGTACGCCACCAGCCGGGCCGAGCCGGGGCGATCCTCCCGGGCATCAACGATCGCCTGGTCCACCTCCGGCAGCGACGTCAGCAGCGAAGCGATCTCCCCCGTCTCAATCCGGTAGCCGCGGATCTTCACCTGCTGATCGACCCGGCCGAGAAACTCCAAGACGCCGCTGGGCAGCCAGCGGGCCAGATCGCCCGACTTGTACATTCGCGGCGGATCGTCCTGCGATCGCAAATTGTTTAGCGGCGGGGCTTGCCCCGCGCGTGATCCACCGGAAAACATCGCTTGAGCGCCGGAGCGCACGGGGCGAGCCCCGTCGCTAATCGTTTCGATGGCGAACGGATCGGGCAGAAACCGCTCGGCGGTTAACTCCGGCTGGTTGAGATACCCGCGGGCGACGCCGATCCCGCCGATGTAAATCTCGCCGGGTACGCCGATGGGAACAGGCCGGCGATTCTCATCGAGGACGTAGACCCGCTTGTTCGGCATCGGCGGGCCGATGGGGGGCCGCCGGGCGGTGAAGGAATCCAGCTCCATGATCGACGCGCCGACGGAGGTCTCCGTGGGGCCGTAGCCGTTGAAGAAGCGCCGCCCCTGCTTCGCCCAGCGTCCGGCCAGTTCGGAGGTGAGGGCCTCGCCCGCAGAGAGCACCGCCCGCAGCTTCGGGAACCGCGTTTCGCGGAGGGTGTCCAAGAGGGCCGGCGGGAATTTCGCGATGGTCGCTTCTTCCCGCTCCAGCAGCTCCGTCAACGCCGCCGGATCGAGCACGTTCTCGCGATCGACGATCACCAGCGTCGCGCCGCCCGCCAGTGCGAGAAACACCTCCGAAATCGAGCCGTCGAAGCAGGGCGAAAAGAGGAACGTCACGCGATCCGACTCCGCAACGTCCATGATCTGCGTCTGCCCGCGGATGAAGGCGACAAAGCCGCGATGCTCGACCTGCACGCCCTTGGGGGTTCCGGTGGAGCCGGAGGTGTAGATCATGTAAGCGAGCTGATGGCCGTCGGCGATTGCAGAGCTCACGACGGGGGTGGCTGGCGGCGGAGCGTGCGACGCCCCAGCGCGTCCGCTGTCGTCGCGGGGGCGTCGCTGTGGCTCCGCCGCCAGCCACCCTGTTGTCAGGAGTTGCTCGCTCGAAACGATCTGCGCCGATAGCTCGCCCGGCGGCGTGTGATCGGCGATGAGAAAATTGGCGCCGGTGTCTTCGACGAGGAACTGCAATCGCTCCAGCGGCTGCTGCGTGTCGAGCGGCGTGTAGACGCCCCCCGCCTTCATCACGCCCAGCATCGTCGCCACCAGCGCGGGTGATCGGTCGAGGCATACGGCCACGGGCTCTTCGGCCTGCACGCCCAGCCGCCGCAAGCTGGCGGCCGCCGTCTCGGCAAGCTCGTTCACCTCGCGATAGGTAACGGATTGTCCGCGATGCCGCAGCGCGACTTTCTCCGGCAGCCGCGCCGCTTGCTGCTCGAAGAGCTGATGGATGAGGAACGGGGGATCGAGCGGGGTGGCCGTCTGATTGAAGTCATGCAAGACGCGGCGGCGTTCTGCCTCGTTCATGAGCGGCAACTGCGAAATCGGCTGTGACGGATCGCTCGTCGCCGACTCCAGCAGCGTCGCCAGATGACCCGCCATTCGCTCGATCGTGGCCGCGTCAAAAATCGCGGTGCGATATTCGACTTGCCCGGCGAGCTGGCCCTCGGCGTCTTTCCAGAAGAAGAACGTCAGGTCGTACTTGGCCGTGCCGTTGTCGATGGCGATCGGCTTGATCTGCAAATCGCCGCCGGCTGGGATCGCCTCCGGCGTGTTCTGGTACACCAGCGCGGCTTGAAAGACCGGAGCGTGGCTGCGGTCGCGGTCGAGCGGGAGCGACTCGACCAGCTTCACGAACGGCAACTCCTGGTGAGAGTACGCCTCCAACGTCGTCTCGCGAACCTGCTGCAGAAGCTGCTCGAACGTCGGATCGCCCGAAAGATCGCTCCGCAGGACGAGCGTGTTGACGAAGAACCCGATCAGGTCTTCCAGCTCCCGCCGACTGCGGCCGGCCGCGGCCGTCCCCACGCATATGTCCTGCTGTCTCGAATACTTTGCGAGCAGCACGTTGTACGCGGCGAGCAGGACCATGAA
>JAHWKS010000230.1 GCA_019347795.1 Planctomycetota bacterium
CAGCCCAGTCTTCCTGCTTGGCCTTCGCCATACCGCGACGCTGGAGAACTGCCGCCTTGCCGCCGCGAGAAAAGAGGCGCGCTGCTGACTTGATGAGGCTCATCGTGCGATTCCCGTTGAACGATGGGAGCCGGCGCGTCGAAAGGCGCCAACCGATGATCCTCTCTCTATTCCGATAGAGCAATTTACTCGCCGCACGCTCCCTCCGAAACGCCTGTTCGCAAAAAAATTTGGTGTAAGAAAGCGGCGTCTCCCGCACTTTGCTTCTGGAGCACGTCATTCTGTGGCAGGCGACGATTGCCTGCCGACCGCCGGCGGGCGCCGCAGGAGAGAGCCTACGCGGAATTCCGTTGCGCCCAATTCATCCGGCGCCTTGTCGTCCGGCCGTCCCGCAAACCGAGTTGGCGCCGTAGCCAAGGAGAGGCGATGTGGCTGGACTGGCCGACAGATGCGTCGCTCGGTACTGGGAACTCTAAAAATTGTGCCGCGGCCACCCGATGCCCGGGAGGATCCGGCGGCAGGAGCCGCCGCTTTACGCCGCCGTGTCCCCATTACCGGTGCGATCAATCCGAGGGCCATGCCCAAGCCCGGTGTGCGCTGACCTCACTACGGCTTGGCGTACGCCCGGATGTAGTCGATGTACATGTAGGCCGGGCTGGGCGTGCGGTCCAGCGGCCAACCGGGTCCCGCAGCCAATTCCGCCATCACGTACAGCAAAGTGTGGCCGCATTCAGGCGTCGGATCCCGACGGAGTTCCACACCGTCGTAGTAGAAGATGATGTGCTCGGGCGTCACCATCGCCCCGTAGGTGTGGAAGTCTTCCGTCATGCCGGGCGCCAGGTGGCGTTCGCCGATGTGGCTGCCGCGCCCCTTGCCGCTGCGATCCCAGATATGCATGGCGGTCGACAGCTTGTTGGGCCAGTGGCCGTACTGCTCGACGATGTCGATCTCGATGGTCAGACGTTCCTTGTCGTCGCTGTGGGTCACGCGTTCGGCGCCATGCAACCAGAAGCCGGGCCAAGTGCCGGGCGTGGCGGGGAACTTGGCGCGCATCTCGAAGTAGCCGTATTGCTGCGTGAATCCGTTGCCTTGAGGGTCCATCGATGAGATCAGCCCGCTGTACCAGCGCGTCCCGTCGAACCGGCACTCGATGCGCAGGACGCCGTCTTTCACGGTGAACGGGAAGCCGTCGGTCGGATTGGCGAACCGCGCATCGCCGAAGTCGCCTTTGTAGGGCGTGTGGGCGATCCACTTCACGCCCCCTTCGGTGATCGGCCCCCATGCCGAAACCCTGATATCTTCGTCGAACTCGTCGCTGAATGTTATTCGATAGCCGGTCAGGTCGAGCGTCTTCTCGCCCAGCGGCGGAATCGGCGCGGCGTTGTCGATCGTCAGCGAACCGATGCGGTAGCGACGATCGCCGTCTTCCGTCACACCCTCGCCAGCGGCCAACGGTTTGCGGCCGAGCGCGTTGAACAGGCCGGCGTACAGCGTGTACTCGCCCTCGGGCAAAGCGTCGAACGTCTGCTTGCCACGAGGCGCCCACCGCGGCAGGCACACGTCGCGCGTGTATTGCACCACGCCGTCCCATTTCGAGGTGGGAACCGGCGGCACGTGGTCGTCGTTGTAGACCGTGTTGCCCGCCGCATCGACGATGTGTACGAACACACGGTAGTCGCGCTCGGTCGGCTGCGATTGCCAGCGATAGGTGAGCTTGAAGCCGTAGTCAGCCTGGCTGACCGCGTGCGTCGGGTTCGCCGCGAGAACTGTCGTGCCCGCTTTGACCGTGTCGTCGCCTTCGACGATCACGGCGTCGATCGCCTCGGCGCGAATGTCGCAAAGGTCCAGCGACAGCTGCTTCTGGTCCGGGTTGGAGAAGACCCCGATGTTGATCGACAGCAGCTTCGCCGGGCCGTGCCACTTGCCGTCATTCGCCCCGCCCCACCACTCGCTGCCAACGAGATCCGAGACGCTCAGTGCCAGGTCGTGCCACTGCCCGTCAGCCGTCAGCTTCACGCCCTTCTGCTGGTGAACCTGCCCTGTGCCGTCGGCGAAGCGCACGGTCAGTTCATGGACATTGGCCGTGCGGTAACGCAGGCGGATGGATGAAAGATCATGCTCTGCCGGCATCTTCAGGTCCTTGGTGGCCGCCACGTACGCACCGCCCTGCGTGAAGTCGCCGACCAGCCGCAGCGCCGGGCTGGTGGTGCTCGGTTCGTTCTCCACGACGGTAAGCGAACCGGTTGCGCCCTTAAACTCGGCGCCGTTAAAGAACTTCCACTCGGCCGGATCGTTGGCGAAATCGTCGAGATCCACGATAAAGCCCGTGCCGTCGGGCGGGGGCGTCGGCGGCGGAGCCTGTGTTTTGGGCTTGGCCGGCGCGGCGGCTCGCGACGGCCCGGAATCGGGATCGACGTTCGCCGCCGCGGGAACGGTGGGCGCCTCGGGTGTATCGGTGGGTGGTTGTTCCACGGAGAAGATTCTCATGCCCAGCGTACGGACGTCTTTGCCGTTGATGCTGTTGCGACTGCTGAACGCCGCCCCGCCGGCGTACGTCCGCGCTCCGCGCCGCCGCAACACAAAACCGGTCGGCTCGCTGCCGGTGACGAACTCGATCGCGTACGTCTTGCCTGCTTCCAGCTTCACCCGGTCCTCGCCGGTGAACTCCAGCGAGATCACACCCGGCGTTTCCTGCTTCCTGCTGTAGCGAAAGGAGAGGTTCGGCGCGGCGAACAGATTGCGGCCTTCGCCGTAGGTGTACAGCGTGTCATCCGCGTTGGTGGTCACATTGGCTTCCTGCAAGCGCAACTGGACTGTGCCTTGCTCGTCGGAGGTGCTGTAGGCCACATCAATGCGCGAGAGGGTCAACGCGCTGGTGACCGTGAACGTCTGGGCCGCCGATTCGCCCGGCCGAACACCCACGCCGACGGTGAAGTTCTCCGGTTGGTTGGGGCCGGCGAGGTTGATCGCCGAACCACTGTTCGGCCAAAAGGCGCCCGAGGCGTGTTCGCTGACGTTCACACCGGCGACCGCGGGCTGAACCAGGGCGAGCAGCGCAATAGCGCCTGCCGCCCACAGTGGACTGACCGAATGAGTCATGGAAGCACCTTTCGTGAAAATAAAGAAAAAGCCATTGCCGCCGAATCGCAAGCGTCATTGCAGGCAATGCTCCAGGAAGCTTGTCCATCGTGTCTGCGATCGTAGTATTCGCCGGGCTTCAAATCAGCCTTCTTCGGATTGTCGAATCGTCGCAAATTGCTACGCCAGAATCTCCTTCACCACGTGCCACCACGCCACTGGGACGTTGCGAGTCATGGAACGTGTTGTCGGTGTGATCGACAGTACCGAGGCCCGCGACGCGGCCAACAAAGGTGTTGCCCGAGAGCGCTGGCGAATCGGCTTTGATCTCCGCCGCCATTCCCTGGCTCGATGCAAAATAGTTGCCGGTCATCGACAGCTTGCCGATGCCCCGGCCGTAGCCAAGGATGCTCGAATCACCGCGCGAGTAGTAGCTGACATTCTCGATGAGGGTGATATTCTCGGCTTTGCGTCCGCCGCCAATGAGGATGTTTCGAGTGTGCCCGGTACGCTTCGACATCGCGCCATTGTTGAAGTTCATTGGCCGCGCTTGCGTTGTCTGTATCGCGTTCCCCGGCCGTCCGGCAGCCGGAGTTTACTGCGTTGGCTGTACACCGCGGAAAGCGTCCTGCCCGTTCGGCGCACAACTTCCGGCGCGGGAAGCGTCCGGACAAGCTCCAGTTCCTGCTCCGTCCACGGCTCGCCGATCCACGACGGGCGCGTGCCACGGACGCGGTGGGTTTCGCTCATCCTTCGGCGAGTGGACTCGCTGAGCCGTTTACCAAGGTTCGCTTTTCGCAGCGCTTCGTGAACGTGAGCGGGCCGGGGTTTGCCACGCTTGGCCGCTGCAATCTTTGCTCGCCGTGCGGCGTCCAGGCCGGGGTTACGGGACTTCGCCTGCGCTTTCTCGATTCCGCCGGCTTCACGAGCTATGCCCGCCCGCAGCCGAGACGTTCCCGCCGTCGTTGGCTGCACCTCCAGCGCGTGACGCCAGCGGGTCACGGTCTGACCGGTTACGCCCCACCAGTAAGCCACGGCTTGGTTGGACTCCTTCTGCACGGCCTTGGCAAGGCCGCGATAGAGCACAATGCCGGCTTTGGCGCTGCCGCCATCAAGGCGCACGCCAACAGGCCAGGGAATGCGGCCATCGGTCAGGCCGACGATCCGCACATCGCCCCGGAGTGCGTCTTCGACGATCGAGCCGTAGCGGAAGCGCGGCGTTTTGTAGGGGCCGAAATGGAGCTTGACGCGACGAGCTTCGTGCATGCGGGAGAGTCTACTTGCGCACGCACAGCAGGTGCAAATCTCGCTTGCCGACGGGGGAGGCCTGATAGAGAATGGCCGCCATCACCGCTTGGCAGCCGGACTACCGCTCGGGTGGTCCTGGCTGATGGTCATGGCATTCGCATATCTCGGGATGGTCGGAGGCGCCGTCGGGCAGCTACGCGATCGATTTGTCGCGCCGCTCGGGGGTGGAAGTCGCCGGGCGAGGATGATTGCGCAGTTGCGAACGGCATCCACGTTCGCGGTTCAGGAGCATCGGGATTACATTAATCTCAAACGGACAGCTCCCTCGGAATGGAGGATATCGCCATGAAATCACTGTCTCCGCTGTTGAGTCTGGCAATCATGATCGGGTGGGGCTGCGCAATATCCATCGGTCCCGGTTTATCGGCAAATGAGAAATCCGCCGTGGAGGTGGATGGTTCACAGGCGGAGTCCCTCAGCGATCTGACAGGACCGTGGCAGTTGGTGGTGGACGATTACCTGATCGAAAGCCAGTCTGGACTCACCCGCCGATACCATTCCTTTCGGAAGTTTGATGCCAATCCGCTCGACTATAAATTCAGAAAGATCGGGCGTGGGACGGCGATTCCGGATGCTAACGGCCACGGCTATCGAAAGTGGGTGAATGCCAATTCGATGATCACCAGCTGCGACGGATTCCACTGGGGGTTGTCCGTGCGCCTCAAGTGGGACAATCAGGAGAGCCTGGGAAACATCTCGATCATTCACACGCCTTGGGATCGGGATCGGGAATTCAAGATGATCGGCGCCGGCCATGATCCGGTGCAAAGGGCAAAGAAAGATCCGCTCAACAAAGGGAGCGGCCGGTATGGCGCCTATTCCAGCGACGGCATTCACTGGAGGAGTCTGTCAACGGATCCTCTCTTTCCGGACCGGTCCGACACGGGTCTGTTTGCGTGGGATGGCCACAGCGACCGCTATTTCGGAGCGCCGAAGATCTGGACCCACGTTCGCGGGTTCCAGCGCCGGTGCGTCGGATTGTCGGCGAGCGAGGATTTTCTACCCGGCTGGCCGACGGCTGAGTTGATCCTCGTTCCGGACCTGTACGATGACCGCTGGGTCAAAAGGCCGGGCCAGCGAACGGAATTCTACAGCCTGAGCCCATTCACTTACGAGTCCATGTACATGGGCTTTTTGGAGGTGTTCCGAAACACCGATGGCTGGAAAGACGGCCCGATTTTCATTGAACTGGTCACCAGCCGGGACGGGCTTCACTGGCAGCGGGCTGGCGATCGGAAAGCTCTGCTCCCCAACGGTCCGCCGGGCACGTGGGATGCCGGGATGGTCAAGGTCCCCAATCAGCCCCTGGTCGAGGGCGATCGGATCAAATTGTTTTATTATGGGAGCAGCCAGACGCACGGCTTCGCACGCAAGGAATATGAAACCTATGGAAGGGAAGATCAGCGGAAGCAAGGAATGGGCTTGGCCACGCTCCGGAAGGACGGATTCGCCTCGCTGGACGCGGGAGAAAAGATCGGCACGTTCACCACGAAGGTTCTATCAAACCCTAGCGGCGTTCTGCGCGTCAATTTTAAAACGAACGGCGGATGGCTGAAGGTCGAACTGCTGGATGCGGCCGGCCAACCATTGCCTGGGTATTCGCTAGATGAATGTCTTCGCTTGCGCGGGGACAGCGTTGATCACGCCGTGACGTGGAAGGAACACAAGACACTGCCGCGACGGCGGCTCCGATTGCGTTTCCAGATGCAGAATGGGTCGATCTTTGCGTTCGCGGCTGGACCGGACTTGAAAGTGGACAGCGTCCTGCCCGAGTTGGCGGTGCTTTACACCTTTGAAGAGAGCCGGGACCGATGGGCCAACGATTGTCTTGAGCAGGATGGGAAACAATCCCTGTATTTCCATAATGCGGTCCTGATTGACCAGAACCATTCGCGAATCGGCCGGTCCGCGAAGGCGGCATTCGGAAATTCGGAAGCGATTTTTCTTCCTCAGAATTCCGAACACGCCCGCAAATTGATCAGCCAGACGGCTTATAAGGGAAGCGGGTATGTGCCGTGGACGTATCTCGAAATCGATGGCACGTTCCGGCTCGGGGAGCAGTTTACATTGGCGGCATTCGTGAAACCGCAAGCCAACGGCAAAATGCGGCTGCTGAGTTCCTGGGAGCCTTTTGCCGTGCGGGTGAACGAGCCGCCTTACGAGCGCGACGGCGAGGTGGGCATGAAGGAACTCCTTTTCGACATCGACTCCGGCGGCAACAGCCCGTTTGGCTGCATGCGGTTGGTAGTTCATGGAAAGGAGATTCAGGCCCAGGGAAAGTTCCATGTTGGCGAATATCACCATCTCGCTGCGACCTATGACAAGGGGTTGGTGAAGCTCTATCTGGACGGCAGGCAAGCAGGAGCGGGCGCCGTTCCGGGCGGCCCCGTCTCGCTTCTGACCAATCTCCACGTAGCAGGCGATCCCGGCCCCTTCACAAACGGCTCCACCGGGACAGCGGCGGTCGATCAATTCGTGGGCCTGGTGGACGATCTTCTCGTCCTTGGCCGCGTTTTGGCTCCCGAACACATCCGTCAGTTGAGCCAGCAAGGGGCAGGGGCGTTTTGCGATGTCCGATAGGATTTCCTAGGGTGGACCCAAATCCTGAACAGACATGAAACGAAAGGCGGCGCCCATGCCGCCCTCGGCATGTCGGGAGATTGGCTCGTATTCATCTTCGCCCTTCCTCGCTGAAGAAGACTTGTGACGTCCGCAGGTCGAGACAAGCCACCCACCGGCCCTGCCACAGTCGTCGCGCCGCGATGGACATCTCGTACGTCGCGACGGGCGTCCAGCCGTCCTCGCGTACGAAAACCGCGTCGGGGTGGATTTCCATCTGGCTGGCGCGTTCCTGGTCGTTTGCTTTACCTCGCCGCCTTCCATGTGCGTCAACCGCGCGATCCGGCCCGGAGGCGAACGCCTTCACGATGAAGCCGTTGACTTGCTGCCTGTCGATGCCGGTCATCCGGATCGAGGCCCTGGCGTTTGTTCCCTGCGGCTCGTTCGCTGAATCACCGGCGCCAGCACACCGCCAACAAGGGCGAGGAGGAGCGTCCACAGGCAATGTCCGATGTCCTCGAATTCTTGGGGCGCATCCGCGCGCACAATCGCGCCGGTGTTTGCCGACCCTAAACTCATGCCGAACATGACGGTCGAATCGCTTCTCGGCATAGCGCCCGTGGGCGCGACCTCGTCAAACGCGATCTCCACGAACTGGACCTCGCTGGTCGTCATCGCGTTCGCGTTTGCTCTTTGCGTCAAAGCGAAGAGCCGTTCTATGGCTCGGCTCGTGGCAAGCCTTTCATC
>JAHWKS010000231.1 GCA_019347795.1 Planctomycetota bacterium
GAGTGACGACGTCGGCCGCGCGTTGTTGCGGGCGGCGTCGGGGAACATCTGCTCGAACATCTCGTTCAATCCGGGGAATGTCTCCGTGCGGAGCGACGGGTTCTCCAGCGGACCGGTGACGTGGATCAACAAGAGTCCTCGCCCCGCCTCACGGAACACCGGCGCCACGAGGTCCCCTATCAAAGGAATCGGCGAATCGCTGCGGCCGACCTGCACGAAAAGCCGGAGTTTCAGCTCCCGCTCCAGGCTCATCTCCCCCGCGCCCCACAGGCTTACCGCGTCGCCGGTAAAATCGATGCGATCGAAGTAGAGGTGCTCGCCCTGAATGCGGTAATCGATATTGCTGGTGGTGAAGGCGGTCGTGTCGGGAGGCTGAAGCCGCAGCACTTTCAGGAGCGAAACCATCACCGGCAGTTGATACACGTCCGCGTCGCGGAGCCGCACCACCCCGTCGCCCCGCCAGGTGTGCGGACCATGGCTCGTGCCGGCCAGCCGCAGCGTCGTGAGCACCTTGCCGGAGAGCGGCTTCGTCTGACCCGTCAACTCGCGGGTGATGGTGCGCAGGTCGCCGTCGATCAGCGTCCCCTGGACGGCGAACTCTCCCTCGCCGGCGAGCGAGCACCGCACGTCGGCCTGCATCACGCCTCCCAGCGTCTGCGCGGTAAGCGGCCGCGGAGGCGGCTCGCCCTCCCGGGCCGGAGTCCAGGCGCCGAACATCGCCCGCGTGTTATCGAGGTAGAGCGGCCCCTCGAGTTGCACCAACTGCACGCCTTTGTAGAAGAGCGAATCGATGTCGAGCTGTCCGCGGCTGCTGAAGTTCGTTCCATCCGACTGGCCGACCATCCGCACCCCGCCGTGGACATCCTCCAGCATGACGCCCGCCTTGAGATGACCGCCGACCGTTTCGCACCTCACGTCCCAGCGGGAGGAGGGCCTCTCGCCGTCGCGGCCGGATCCGGCGAACTCGACCCATCCCCGCAGCGAGAGCGGACCGGTGGGCGAGAGCCTTCCCACGGCGCCGGCCAATCCGGGAGGCAGCGCCTCGGCCAGGTCGCGGTCGTAGTGCAACCGATCCGCCGTGAGCTGCTCCAAGACGAGGCGCCAGGGCCCGGCCCTCGACGTCGATACCCGCCCCGCCGCGGAGAAGCGGGAATCCCCGTGCTCCGCGTGCAGCCCGCGGAGCTCGATCTCGCCGTCGCGAAAGTGCACCGCGCCGGTGACGTTGTCGAGCCGGAATGGGAACCACGTGGGGACGATCGAAATCGGCCGCCGATCCACCGTCTGCGGCTGATTGGGCCAGCGGATCGCCTGCACGTCCAAAGATAGTTCCCGCTGCGGCGTGCTAAACGTCACATTCGCCTTCAACTGGTCCACCACGCCGCGCGGCCGGAGTTTTGTCCAAAGCTCCTGCGCCTTCGGCGAGAGCGCGTATCGCAGCTCATCGTCCAGCGGAACTTGCTCTGCAGTGAAGTGGAAGGCCAGCCGGCTGCCGCCGCCGGTCGGCGCCCAGTCGCCGTGGCAGGCGATGTGAGCGCCGGCGTTCCAGCCCTCCAGGTCTCGGAACTCCCACCGCCCGTCGCGCAGCTCGAGCGTTCCTTGGACCTTGTCGATCGGGTAGGGGAACTTCTCGTGCTTAATCGAACAGTTGTGCAGGTGGACGAGGAATCGCTTCTCGAACTTCTCCGCCCGCGGGTCCGCCTTCTCGAGCCGTCCCCAGAACGTTGCGGCGCCGCGGGGAGAGAAAGCGGCAACCACGTCCCGCCCTTTCTCGTTCAGGGCCGCCAGCAGTTGATCGTTGAGCGGGATCGGCCCCTGCGACGTGAACTCCAGCCAGCCGGTCATCGCGGGACCGGGGTCAGCGAACTTCCCATCCAGCCGCACGTACTGGCCGCTGGCCATCGCCAGCACGCTGAGCGACACCTCATCCCCCGCGAGTTCGACCCGCCCCGCGCCGCGATGCAGCCGGTACGGAAACTTTTCGTGGGCGAAGGAGACGTCCAGCAATTCGACCAACGCCTGCGGGCGCCACGCGCCGTGCTCGAATGCGAGCGTGATGTCGGCATTGATGACGCCGCTCGGCTGAAGCTGGTCCCATAGCGCGGGAACGCCGGCCGGCAACGACTGGAACAGCTTCGCATCGAGCGGCGCCTCGCGGGTGACCACGCGCAGCGTTTGGACGCTCTCGGGCGCGAAGCCTTGACGGTGGTAGCTGATCTCCAACGCCGCCGGACCGCAGCGGGCCCGGGCGTCGTCGATTCGCAACTGCTGGCAATCGTAGTAGAGATCTCCGTGGAAGTCGGTGATCGCGTACGGGAGGCGAGGGTCGGCGATGCGGCCGTCCTGGAACTCGCCCGCGACGACAAATCGCCAGGGAAACTCGCCCGCCGGCTGGTTGGCCGCCGCAAACCGAAAGCTGGATCGGCCTTGAATCGTCGTTCCCGCCGGCAAGCGCTCGGTCAACGTGCGCGGCAGCGACCGCCAGAGCTCGGGCGAGAGATCGAGACTCTCCACATTCCCGCGGCACGACCATTGCCCGTCGCTCTCGCGAATGGCGGCGGCCAGCTCGACGCGGCGGAAGTGGTCGGAAGAGAAGGCGCCGCGAATCTGCATGGCGGGCGAATCGTCGCCGGCCGGCGTCATGTCGAGGTGGATGTCGCGGAGAATGATCGGAGCGGCGCCTCCCGCCGCGGGATCGACAATCTCGGCGACGGCGTTCTCGATCCGCACGGGAGGCGGCGTTTCGCTGAACTGCGGCGGCGGCCAGAGCGGCGTCGCGCTCCACGTCCCGTCTTCCCGCCGCACGGCGTTGACTTTCAACCCGCGCAGCACCAGTTGCTCAACGAGGACGTCCCCCATCATCACGCCCGAAAGAGGCGTCTTGCTGGCGGCGAAGATCTCTTCCACGTACGCCAGCTCGCCGTGATCGTGGCGGCCGGCGGGATCAACCACCGAGACGCCGCGGATGCGGATCCCCTGGCCGTCGAACCAGCGGGCCGAGCGCACGTGAACCGACAAGCCGGGATAGTGCGCGCGAAAGCGGCGCTCGACTTCCGCCCGAATCTCCTCATCTACGCGGCCTCGCAGATACAGCGCGCACACCGCCCCCGCCAGCCCCACCAGGGCGACGACAACGAGCAGTTGGCGAAATCGGCGAAGCATGTCAGGAGCGGCCGGGTGAGGCCGGATGTTCATGAGCAAGAGCGCTGCGCCCCGACCACCAACTCGTCAGCACACCCGCGGCGAGGACAATCAGCGACAACATCGCCGGTTGGCGATAGCGAATCGAGCCGACGAAGATCACGTGCAGCGCCGTGAAGTAAATCGCCGGCAAGAGGCACAGGACGTATGGCCAGCCGCGGGGCGCAAACCGCCAGGCGCCCCACAGCCCCAACACCAGCAGCGGCGTGTAACCTATCGCGACGATCAGCCGCAGCCGGATGCTTTGAAACTCGGCGGCGTTGGGCCAGATGTTCCAGATCCGGAGGAGCTTGATCCAGGCCAACTCCAGCGCGCGCCCCGGGCGCCTCCGCGCCCAATCGAGCGCCGCCTGCCGCAGATGCTCATCGAGTTCCGCCTCCACTTTGGCCGGCGGCAGATCGGCGGGATACGACTGCCGCAAGCGTCGCTGCAGCTCATCCCCGGGCGCCATGTCGCTGGCGCCGGTCGCCTGCGGCGAAAGCCCGTCATACAGGCTGGCGCCGACTTGGAGCGTGGTCGGAACGAATCGTCCGACGACGATGTAGTTTCGCACCCACCACGGCGCCATCGTCGCCGCAAGCGCCGCGAGCATCATGATCCCGAGCCGTGCATGCTTCATCCTCGCGCGCGAGCCGATGAGTCCGATCGCCAGCGCAAAGGGGGTGAACAGCAGCCAGCTCGGCCGCATCAGCGTGGCGGCGCCGGCGGCGACGCCTCCGGCGAGCGACCAAAACGTCGCCGTTCGGCGATCATCAGACTTCCAGGCCTTCGTCCAGACGATCAACTGGAGGAGCATCAGCGGGCAGAACGGCGCCTCGCTCAGGACGAAGACGCTCATCGCCACGGCGCCGGGGTAAATCGCGCCCAGCGTCGCCGCCGCGAGCGCGGTCCGCGCGTCGAAACACGTCCACGCCAACCCCGCCACGCCGGCCACCGCAAGCGTTCCCAGCATCGCGCCGAGCACGCGGGCGGCCATCGTCGGCGGCTCCCCCGTATACATCAAGAACAGCGGCGCCAGCACGAGCGGATACCCCGGTGTGCGAAACACGCGCGGCCCGTTCTCGCCATATTCGTACGGTCCGCCGCGGGCGATCGACTCCGCCAACACCCAATAGCTTTGACTATCGCCGAACCCGAATTGCACGCCCTCGGGCAGCCGCGACTCCCACCACGCCGCGGCTGCCAGCCGCACCGCCAGCGCGGCGCCCAACAGGAGCGTCATCAGCAATGCGAACCGCACCGGCGGCCTCAATCGCGCCATACTCCTCCCAACGTAAACTGCGGGATCGTAAGGACCGCGAAGAAATGGGTCAAGGTCGCACCGGTTGAGAGGAGAAGGCGCCGTCGATGTGGTAAGCTGGGCGGCATGAGCGGCTTGTCCACCATTGAGACGCTCGTGTGCGAGTTGACGCCGCCCGGCCGCGGCGCCGTGGCAAGCGTCGCGGTTGCGGGCGAAGCCGGCGGCGAACTGGTCGAGCGGTTCTTTCGCTCCGCATCGGGAAAGCGGTTGAGCGAGCTTCCACTCGGCCGCGTCGTCTACGGGCGATGGCTTGCGGAAGGAGACGGCGCGAGCGAGGCGGCGGTCGGCGAGGGAGTTGTCGTTTGTCGAGTGGACCCGCGTCGCGTGGAGATTCACTGCCACGGCGGGAGGGCGGCTGCGGCGGCGATCCGCCAGTCGCTGACATCCGCGGGATGCTCCGACGTCGATTGGCGCCGCTGGCTGGCGGCGATTGAGCCGGACCCGATCGCTGCGGACGCTCACGCCGCGTTAGCCGAAGCCCGCACGCGTCGGGCGGCCGCCATCCTTCTCGACCAGCACGCCGGCGCGCTGCGGAAAGCGGTGAGGAACGTGTTAGCGGAAGTGGAGGCGCACAACGCAGACGGCGCCAAGCAACGGCTGGACGATCTCCTCCGGTTCGCTCCACTGGGGCGCCGTTTGATCCGGCCGTGGCGCGTGGTGCTGGCGGGCCGGCCGAACGTTGGGAAGAGCAGCTTGATCAACGCGCTGCTTGGGTTTCGCCGCGCGATTGTCCACGACCTTCCCGGCGTTACACGGGACGTGCTCACCGCCCAGACGGCGCTGGACGGCTGGCCCGTGGAGTTGGCCGACACGGCGGGCATTCGCGAGAGCGGCGATGTGCTCGAGGCCGCCGGAATCGCCGGCGCCCGCCGCGAGTTGTCCGCCGCCGATGTTGTGGTGCTCGTGTTCGACGCGGGTCAGGCCTGGTCCGCCGAGGATGACCTCCTCCACGGTGCGGCGCTGGAGGCAATCACCGTTCATAACAAGTGCGATCTCCAATCGCGGAGGGATGACCGTCCTGCGGGGATTTCGACGTGCGCCCTTTCCGGCGAAGGATTGCCTGATCTCAAATCAGCCATCATTCGGCGAATCGCGCCGCATGCTCCGCCGCCGGGCGGTGCGGTTCCTTTCACGTCGCGTCAGATTGAAGCTTTGCGAGACGCACGGCGCCGGCTGGACGAAGGCGACTTGAGTTCGGCGGCCGCCGGATTGAGAAGTCTACTTTAGGGGGATCGAGAATGAATGAAGCGTTGCCGCGTTTGGCGCCGCGGGCCGCCGACAGCCACAAGGGCGACTTCGGCCGGGCCTTGCTGATCGGAGGCTCGCGGGGCATGACCGGCGCGATCGCGCTTGCCGGCATGGCTGCGCTCCGCGGCGGGGCGGGACTGGTGAAACTGGCCGTTTCCGAGGCCTGTGTGGACACGGTGGCCAGTTTCGAGCCATCGTACATGACCGTGCCGCTCCCCTGCGACGGCGACGGCCGCATCTCCGGCGCCGCGAAAGTTCGGCTGGAGGCAGCGGCCGAGGAGGCAACCTGCGTCGCCTGCGGGCCGGGGTTGGGACAGAGCGACGAACTGTTCGCCCTGGTGGAGTGGCTTTACACGACGCTCGACAAGCCGCTCGTGATCGACGCCGATGGATTAAATCTCCTGGCGAAGCGTTCGGACCCGCTGGCGGGCGCCGGCGGGCCGCGAATCCTCACGCCGCACCCCGGCGAGTTCCGAAGACTCATCGGCGGAGAGAAACTGGGCCAGGACGAGGCGCGGGAGCGGGCGGTCCAATTGGCCGACCAGCACGGCGTCGTCCTCGTCCTCAAGGGTCATCGGACGTTGATCACCGACGGCCGAACACAACATCGCAACGCAACCGGAAACCCCGGAATGGCGACCGGCGGGACCGGCGACGTGCTGATCGGTCTGATTACAGCCATCCTCGGGCAGGGACTCCCGCCGCTTGACGCCGCCCGGCTGGCCGTCCATATTCACGGCCGGGCGGGCGACCTGGCCGCCGAGACGCTGGGGCAGGTAGGCATGATCGCCCGCGACCTGGTGACCCATCTTCCGCAAGCCCTGCGCGAGGTGTCTTAAAAAGACGGCTGACGGACAGCACGACGACATCCGGCACGAGCCGGGGCGGGCGCGTACGCCGCACCATTCCGCCAGCCGTTTTGTTTCCTCTTCTCATCCGGGAGAAATGCACCCGCCGTGCCAAACGGTGGAAATCCCATTCATCCCGGTTGATGCAGCCGAAATTGGCAGCGGAATGCACAACCGCCTATCGTCAGTTCCCGCAGATGGCCCGGGGGAAGACAGGTTGGGTTCCGCAGATTCGTCGACGTAACCGGCGATCTGTGAGCGAAGCGGCGAATGCGGGCGCAAATAAAAACCGGGGAACGACGCTCGGGGCGTTGTCTCCCGGTGGGGACGTTAATTCTGGCTCAGCACTTTGGGATCAGCCGACGGGCGCCTCGCTGGCGCTGCTGTCTTCGCCTTCGTCGTCGACCGCCGGCGGCGAGGGGACGGGTGGCGCGGAGGGACCCGCCGCGCCATTCGGGCTTTTCGAGGGCGTCGCCTTCGGAGCGGGCGCCGAAACCGGCGATTCGCTCGTCACCGGGGGCGCTTCCGTCACCGGCGGCGCTTCCTCCGTTACCGGCGGGGCCTCCTCCGTCACCGGAGGCGCCGTGCCGACCGGCGCCGGCTGACCGGCTGCCACTGGAGGAGCGGACTCCACCAGCGGCGCCGTCTCTTCGTCTTCCCCGGGCGGGGCGGCGATCACGGGAAACTCCTTCGACTTCTCGACCACCCCATCCGGCCGCCACCAGGTCCAGGGGCCGCTCTGCTGATTGAGCACGTAAGCTCCCTGAATCCACTTCTGACCGTTGGGATGCCACCAGGTCCAAACGCCGTCCCGCACGCCGGCCACGTAGGCGCCTTCGCTTTCCTTCTGGCCGTTCGGGAACCACCAGGTCCACCGGCCGTCGCGAACTTTCTCGCCTTTGACGGAAACGACCACGGTGCTCGCTTCGCCCCGCCACCAATCGTAGGAGGTCCTGGTCTTCTCCCGGCCGTAGAGATACCAGCCTTCCCATCGCTTCTGACCGGGGGCGTACCAGCGAACCTCGAACCTGCGGAGCCGGCCGTTCACGTACTGCTCGTCGCTGTTGGCCTTGCCTCCCGCGCCCCAGGTGA
>JAHWKS010000232.1 GCA_019347795.1 Planctomycetota bacterium
GGGGCGCCCGAGAAGCGAAGACGCGGGACTCGGGGCTGTTGATCCATAGCGTCGGGGCCGACGGCGGCTACGGCGGAATTTGGATGCCCTCGATCGAGGTGCAGATCATCGAAGGGGGCATGGGGGACTTCATTCTTGTCTCCGGCGAAGGCAAAGACGGCAAGCCCGTGCCGCTCTCGCTCACGGTGGAGGCCGGCCGGGACCGCGACGGCGAGGTGGTCTGGAAGCCCGGCGGCGAGCGGGAGACGTTCAACCTCGAAAACCGCCGCCGCATCAACTGGTTCGGCCGCGATCCCGACTGGACCGACACGATCGGCTTCCGCGGCCCGCACGATGTGGACAGTCCGCTGGGGGAGTGGACCCGCTTCGACGTGATCTGCGACGGCGGGCACATCGTCGTCTACGTCAACGGCGTGAAGGTGAATGAAGCGTTCGACGCACACCCGCAGCAGGGGAGAATTCAGCTTCAGTCGGAGCTGGCGGAGGTCTTTTTCCGCCGCTGGGAACTGCACCCGCTGGGGAGAGCCCCGGAGCCGGCGAAGGCGGAGCAGTAGGGCAGCGCTGCTTATCCGCCAAGCATGCCCATGAGCAGAATCAGGATGATCGTGCCGATCACCGAGACGGCGATCGAGCCTAAGCAGCCGAGACGGCTGGAGAAGAATGCGAACATGGGATGCTGCCAAGCGAGGTAAGGTTCGTAGCGTCGGCGCGGTCGTTAAATTGCAAACGTTGTGCCGCCGGCAGTCCGATCTCGAAATAATCAGGGAGCTGACTCCATGAAACTACTTGCAGTGCCTCTCTTGGTCCTTGGCGGGCTCATCCAGGTGGGCGGCGTGCTCTACGCCATCCTCGGCTTCGAGGAGTTGAACTGGCGGGTGCTCATCTTCGCCCTGGTGGTCGGGACCCTCGTCGAGATGACCGGCGTCGCGATGCGGGTTATCGCCAGGTGAGGCCG
Organism: Planctomycetota bacterium; assembly: GCA_019347795.1. Taxonomy (GTDB): domain Bacteria; phylum Planctomycetota; class Planctomycetia; order Pirellulales; family Pirellulaceae; genus JAHWKS01. Next base: position 956 of record JAHWKS010000232.1, read on the forward strand.
CGCCCGGATCATCCCAGTGCGTCGCCGGGAGTTGAGCCGGCTAGACCGGTGTTTTGCGCTCGCACTCTAGGGCTTGTTGGATGAGTCCGACGAGGTTTCGCCGCACGGCGTGCTCGGTTTGAAGCTGCACCGCCTGGAGCGGCCGCGGCTTGCGGAGGATCGTCAGTTGCTTTTCGATCTGCCCCCGCAGCTCGCCGGGAAGGCGGGAGACGCGGCTCTCCCCTTCCTGCACGTCCAGCAGGTTCACCTTGTCGCGCCGGGCATGGGCGCGATGCGACACGACCTCGTGATAGAGGATCGCGCGGTTGAGCACGATCCAGGGGAAGTTGGGGTTCTTCATCGGACCGATCCGCAGCGCGCGGCCGACGTTGGGGAGCACGTGAATCTTGATGTCGGGCAGCCGCTTCGAGCCGTACCAGGCAGCGGCGCCCCCCAAGACGCTGCCGAGAATCGTCCCCGCGAGGAACGAGGTCCCTCCCACGCCCGCGTCAATCACGCCGCCGGCCAAGGCCCCGCCCGCGGCGCCGCCGGCGATCACCTGCGCGTTCTTGAGGCCCATTTGCGACCACGTGGCTTCGGAGAACAGGTCTTCTTCCACCAGCGACAATTCACCCGCGTCGATTTCCAGCTCGCGGTGCGAGTAAACCTTGCGCAGCTCGGCGTGTCCCTTCGCCTCGCGCTTGCGGAGCTTGTCGTGATACTTGTCGCGCAATTCAGGCTTGTACCTTTCGGGATCGGCGTCTTCGCGAATCGGCTTCTCGGCCACGGCCGTCAGCAGATCGACGAGCGTATCGGCGATGACGACGGCGCTCTCGTGCAGGGCCCGGCGGCGGTCCTCACAGAGGATGGAAATCGCCCGATCCAGCGGCGCGCGGTTATCCCCCTGCAGCTCGCGGAGCGTCGTGAGCAGTTGAATCCGCTGGTCGAACGTCGCCAGGTGAGCGTCAAAGACGCGGACCATGTTGAAGTACTGATCCAGCACGCTCCGCCACTCCTGGTACGACTCGGTCTTCTCCACCGGGTTGATCAGCGCCATCCGCGGCTGCGCGGTCCAGCGGAGGATCTCCATCTCCGCCTCGTACCGCGGGCTGAAGGGCTTCGAGCCGTCCACGACGTAGAGGATCGCCGCGCCGCTTAAGATCGGCTGGAGCAACTCGCACTCTTGCGGGAACTCGCCCGACTCCCGGTGAACGCGGACGAACTCTTCCACCACGCGGCGGCGGTCCGACGTAGCGGTCTGATGCTCTTCCAGCCACGCCAGCGCCTTGCGGGCCCGCTCGAAGCCGGGCGAATCGATCAAGACGTACAGCGTCTCGCTGTTGACCCGCATCGGGAACTCCCGGCATGCCCGCGTGGTGCCCGGGGTGGGCGAGATGCGGACCGAGTCGTCGGCGGCCAGCGTCGAGACGATGCTCGACTTGCCGCGATTCACATTGCCGACGACGACAAAGACCGGGGGAGACATGCCAGGAGTCAGGAGTCAGGGGTCAGGGAGTCAGGGGTCAGGAGTCAGGGGTCAGGGGTCAAAGTGCGTTGGCCGACATGCAGAATCGTACGCGCAGGCGACGCAGTGAGGCGTTGTAAGTCGGGGGTCAGGGGTCAGGAGTCAAATCGCGTTGGCCGACATGCAGAATGATACGCGCAACCGTGAAACGATGCGTCAGGTATCCAAGTCCGGCGCCTCCTGACCCCCGACTCCTGACTCCTGACCCTTGCCCGCTGACTCCTGACCCGTCTCCACCAGTTCTTCGACGCACATCCAGGGATCGCCGATCGCGGCGATCTGGTCGCGCCAGACCTGGATGTCGCGCGGCCGCGGTGGACAGGGACGGCCTTGCGGGTCGCGGTTGTAGAGGAGCACCACAATCATCCGTTCCCGGCCGACCGCCTCGCGAAGGTCGGAAAGGAAATCGACGTAATCAGCGATCGGCGGCTCCCACGATTCGACGACCATCAGCACTTCGCCCCGGCCGTCATTCTCGAGGGCGGCGAGTGTTTGAGCGTCCCCTTTCCCTTGCAGATCGCCGACGGTGAACACGTCCGCCGGCTCGACTCCCAGACGTTGTCGGGTCAAGCGGCCGATGTCGTCCCGGGTAAGGTTCACGCCGGCCCATTGAACGACGTGGCGGAGCGGGGAGTCAGGCGGTGGTGTTTCGGGGAGGCCCGTCTGCGGCATTTCCCGCGGCGGCGGCGGGGGGCGGGGAGGTAGCGGGCGCGAAACCGCAAGCGACGAGTCGGAGTGAATGGGAGAGGTCGGAGGGGCAGGGAATGGTTCAGGCTCGGTCTCAGGACGGTTGGCTTGCGTCTCCACGAGGGGGCGAGTGAGGCGATCTTTCAACTTGTAGAAGTCGCCGTGGTCGAGCTTCACCTGCGCCAGCGATCGCCGCAGCCGCCAGCGGGCGAAAGTGAGCGTCGCGATGCGCGGCAAGAGTCCGTAGAACAACAAACACGCCAACAGGAACGGCCACCAATAGATCCAGGCGTCGGCCGCTTCGCCTGCGGGTTGAACCGTTTCCAGGTAGCGCTCCGCGAGGCTCGTGTAGCGCGTCGCTTCGATCTGCTCCAGCGTCGGCGCCGCCGCGGGCCAGAACCAGCTCCACGGGGCCGCGATCGTCTGCACGATGCGATGGAGCGCTTCGGCGCTGAGCATCCGGCTCTTCCAGCCGAATGCGGGGTCGTTGCCGTACGAGATCGCGAGGAACGCCAGGATCGCCCCCACGTTGTACGCCACCGCGAAGATTTGTGTGAGCGAGATCAGCACCCAAAAGCGAACCCGGCCGTAGACCCAGCTCCAGCTTTGCAGCGTCCCGCGAAGCCGGGCCAGCAGCACGCGATGCTCGGGAGACATCCGCGCGGCGATCCAGGCCACGGCGATCGGCAGTCCGCGGGCGATCAATCGCAGGAGCATCTGCACCGCCTCGGCGCCGGGCAGCCGCTCCAGCCAGGCAGTGGGGACGATCGCCACCAGCCACACCGACAGGAGCAACATTTGAATGCCGACGATGATGCTCCAAAAGAAGATCGCGTTCACCGGCTCCGTCGGATCCATCCGCAGCCATCCGGTCACCGCGCCGAAGCCGAGGGCCCACCCCAAGATGGCCAGCACCAGCGCGACGACTTCCAGAAACAGCGTCACCTGCCGGCCGGGACTGCCGTGCGGCGATTTTGTTTGCTCGCGGATCGCGTCGATCCACGCCAGAAACATCGGCCGATCGCCCGCTTCTTCGGCCATCCGCCGGGCGTCGGTTTTCGCGCCGATCTGGGCGTCGCGGCGGCGCAGCTCCTGACTGTCGCGATCGCGATCGGCCTGAAGCTGCATCTCCAGGTCGATCAAATCGCAGAGCGTGAGTCGCGGGGTCGTGGTGCGAGAGGCGTTCATGAGGAGTTGTCGATCTCGATTTTCGTCCAAATGGCGGGAACCGGCAACTGCGCACGTCGCCCGGTCCACTGGTCCCCTGGTTGCGGCGGCGCGTTACAATGGATTCGTTCTCTGGCTCAGGAGGCGTGTCATGGCCCTGCGGCTGAGCGATCTGGTCGTGTGCGGCGAAATCTTCAACACCTCGTGGTATTCGGTCCACGGCTGGTTGGCGCTGCGCGGCGGGGAGCAGATGGTGCATCTGCAGCTCACCGGCAACTGTGCGGCGGACCTGGCCGGCTGGCACTTTCGCTTTGAGTCCCGCGACGCCGAAGCGAAGCGGCCCGGCCTCACGCCGGACGACATGAAGGGCTTCGCCTGGCAGCAGGTCGGACCCACCGGCGAAATGACGATCAAGGACATCTCGCCTCCGCCCCCGTCCGAGCGGTCGCCGGCGGTCGCCGGTAAGCAGCCGCCGCAGAAATGCCTGCACCTGGAGTGGTTCAGCCAGAACGGGCGGATCCTGGTGGAGTTGATCGATCCCAAGATCGAGCTGCTGGAGTACAACGACCTGGAGGCTAATCCCGCCGGGCCGCCGCGGCAGCGGGCCGACACCGACGATGAGCTGTTCGACGCCGAGTTCGCCGAATTCGAGCCGGAGTCCGACGCCCTGGATGCGGCGATGCTGGACGAAGACGACGGCGGCCTGCCGTGGGAAGACGATGACGAAGCCGACGTCTCCTCCTGGCTGGAAGACGATGACGACGACGAGGAGGAGGATCCGTACGGTCTCCTGCCCGAGGCGCTCAAGCAGCATTTCGACGACGCGGCGTGCGAGACGGATCAGTCGCTGAACCTCGAGGACTTGCCCGACGCGCCGCCGTGGCTGGCCGCCGACGATGAGGACAAGCCGGAGGTGGTCCGCGAGCTGGAGTTGATGGACGACTGCATCGAGCGCGGCGACGGAGAATTCTTGAGCGATCTCTTCGACGGCCCGCTGCAGCTTCCCCGGCCCGAACAACTGGGGAGCGACGAGGCGGCCGAGCACGCGCTGAAGACGCTGTTGGCGACGCTGGCCCGCTGCGGCGTGTCGCTGGCGGTGTGCCATCACTTCACGCCCCGCGACGCCTACCGGCTGTTGATCGATGAGATTTGCGTCGGCCAACGGGCCTACCGCGAGCTGCAGGGAACGCAGTGGGTGCAGACCTTCATGACCTCCGAGTACTGTCCCCAGTGCGACGAGGAGTTCGAGCGGGAGTATCAAGAGTACGAGCGCCGCCGCAAAGAACGCGGCGACGAGCCGGACGACGACATTCCCTTCTAACGGGGAATTGCAAATTTCAAATTTGAGATTTGCGATTTGCAATCTCTCTCCATGGGGACGAATTCTTGCACCTGGGCGACACCTTTATCGACGATACGTTTGCCGAAGCGTTCGGCATGCGGTATGTGCGGTTCGTGGTGACGGCGCACGATGACTATTGGCTGGAGGCGGCGTTGCGGGAGGTCACCGGGTACAGCGCCTCGGTCATCGCCTGCGACGCGGAGACGGGGCTGGACCGACGGCTCTCGCCGGAAGAGACGCCGGATGGGCGGCTGGGGGTGGAGGTGCTCGCCTTCGGCTTCTCGGCCGATGCGCTGGCGAAGGCGATCCCCAACCGCATCGGGCAGTGCGTGATGACCTGCCCCACCACCGCGGTCTACGACGGGCAGCCGGACGCCGAAGATCGGATTCCGCTGGGGAAGCACATCCGCTACTTCGGCGACGGTTACCAGAAGAGCCGGCTCCTGGCGGGGCGGCGATACTGGCGGATCCCCGTGATGGACGGCGAATTCCTCGTCGAAGAGAGCCTCGGCGTGCGCAAGGGCGTGGCGGGCGGCAATATCTTGATCCAAGCCGCGACTCAGGAACACGCATTAGCGGCTGCGCGGCGGGGAGTGGCGGCGGCGGGTGAGATTCCCGGCGCCATCACCCCTTTTCCCGGCGGCGTGGCCCGCAGCGGCAGCAAGGTCGGCTCACGCTACAAAAAGCTGAAGGCGTCCACCGCCGATGCGTTCTGCCCCACGCTCCGCGGCCGGGTGGAGACGAAGCTCCAGCCCGGCGTGAACTGCGTGCTGGAGATCGTGATCGACGGCGTGGATGAAGCGACGGTCGCCGCGGCGATGATCGCCGCCATGCGGGCCGCCGCGGGCGAGGGAATCCTCGCCCTCAGCGCCGGCAACTATGGAGGCAAGCTCGGGAGATTTCATTTCCCCCTGAGAAAGCTGCTGGAGTCGCCGTAAGAAACCACCTCGCCCGATGCCACCGAGGTGCGGAATTCCAGACGCCCTCGGGAAAAACTTCTGTCGCAGGGACTGTCGGCTTGGGTCGCCCCGCTGGGACGGACGCGGAAGCCCTCGAAAAGCTGGAACAGATCGACGGCCGGAAGGCGGACCTTGTCAAGTTGAGATGCAACGTTGCCCACTCCTTTGGGTGGTAAATGCCTGGATTGTCGCGCAATTCAAGGAGAGACCGGGAGGCTTTTGTTTCACTCCGAAAGCGCCGCACGGGCGCTGAGGCGGGTCACCGTCACGTGAAGCATTGCTGCGGAAAGCTAATCATGGGCGGAGAGACGCTCCGCCGCTGTCCGCTCTGGTATGTGATCAGCAGGTTATTCCAAGCGGCCTCGGTCAAGACGCCCTGCCGGCGCGCGAGGATGACCGACCCCGTATTGTCGATGACCGCCGTGTAGGGGAAGCTTTTCGCTTGAAAGGCCGCGGCCATCTTCTTGCCGTAAGGCGTTGAGACGTCGATGCGGCACAGGACGTATGGCCGGAGCAGCGGGTCGGCGGCGCGATGTGCAGCGGACCTCACCCGCTCGTCCGAGGGGGGAGCGGTGTCCAGCACCACCAGCAGCGGCTTCCGCGCCGCGCGAGCGGTCTGTAGCGCCTGGCCGTAGTTGTCCATCCATTGCGGCCCTTGAGGGGCGGCGAGAGTCGCCACGATCGAAACCAGGATCAGATTCATGTTTTTTGCCTCATTCCATGCGGTTCCGCCGCGTCGGGCGTTGGCTTTTTCATGCCAAAACCCGCACAACAACCACTGCTGCACGTGATCACGGCGGCAAACGAGCGAACATGCTATGCGACAAATGGGCAAGTGACAAGGAGGGCGAGCTGCAAAAAATTTTTCGATTAGGGGAATTGGCTGAACACCGCCTCGGGGGACTGTGGCGGCGTACGAAGCGCCGGTGCATAATGGGGCGCGGACGGGAAGAGGAGACCGATGCGGTATTCGTTTCGCTTGGCGCAGTTGCTGGGACATGATCCCGACCCGAAGAAGCGGCCGGGGACGGTCAAGGCGATCGTCGAGCACACCGGCCTGGATCGCCACA
>JAHWKS010000233.1 GCA_019347795.1 Planctomycetota bacterium
CGCGGCGTGGGCGACATAGCGCACCGCCTCGGCCAGCGGCAACGGCCCCTCTTTGAGTTGCGTCGCCAGGTCGCGGCCTTCGACGTACTCCATCACGAGGAAGTGCAGTCCGCGGTCCTCGCCGGCGTCGTAGGCGGCGACGATGTTGGGATGCACCAGCCGCGCGGCGGCCTTCACCTCGCGGTGGAATCGCTCGATCGCCTCCGGCGACTCGATGGAACGCTCATGCAGCACCTTGAGCGCCACGACCCGCTCCATCCGGCGGTGAAGGGCTGTGAACACCCGGCCCATTCCGCCGGCGCCGAGCAGGTCCAGGAGCAGGTAGTTGCTCAAAAGCAGCGGCTGCGGCGGACGTGAGCGAAGCGCTTCGGACTGATACTTGGTCAGCCGGCCGCGACGGGCCAACTCCTCGAGCAGTGCCGCCCCGTCAGCGGGGCGATCGTCGGCGGGAATCGCCGCCAGCAATTCCCGCACCTCATCGGCCGGCGCCAAGTCGAGTTCGGAGAGCGTCGCGATCGCATCTTCAACCGAGAGGGGCATTCGGCGAGGAGGGATGAGGAAAGGGACGCCGCGTCTGAGAAAGATTCGCGTCGGATGCGACAATCTTGGGACGCGGGCGGCGGGTCGCTTGTAACCCCCATCGTATCACGACGCTCGGCGCGCGGCGACGAGTTCGCAAATGCGGGCGCCGAAAAATCGGAAAAATAGTCGCGGCGCCGCGAGTGCGAAATTAGAATGGAGAGAAAAGCAGGGCCTCTGACGCGCCAACGCCACGTTGACAATGCGGAACAGCCAGGGGCAAGGCAACCATTCCGCAACACGACGTCAGAGGCCCCACGGGCCAGTTCGGTCGCTCATGGGCAAATGAGCGAGTCCCCCATAATCATTCCGTGCGCCAAATCCAGGCGCCGCATCGAGATTTCAATTTGTTCATCCCTAAGTCGAATCGCGTTATGGGTTTACGAACTTAGGCGATTTTCAGCGCTGCGATCTAAGGCACTGCGAGTCGGACGGTGCGGCATTTTGCAACACATGCGACCTCATCGTTGTGTTGCAAAATCGAACATTCAGCTTGGGGCGCCTCAGAATGCAGCGCGCCGGGTTGAACGAAGTGGCGTGCGCGCATCCGGCGGAACTGCGTAGAATGGGACTTGCGGCGGTGGCCGCGCATTCGCAGATTCACGTCGCTTGAGATCGTCCTGCGCGGGCGGTCTGAACCGCTTCTTCTTATGGTCCCTTCGCTCCAAGCGCGGCGCATTGTGATTGTCGCCAATCCGAAGGCGGGGGCGCGGAGCGGCCGTCCGCTGGTGGAGCAGGTCGCGGAACTTCTTCGCCAGCAAGACTTTTTGGTCGAAATCGTCTATGACATCGGCGACCTGATGTCGCATGTGCAGACGGCCCTGGAGAATCGGGACCTGCATGCGGTTGTCGCCGCGGGGGGAGATGGAACGGCGGCAATGGTCGTGAATCTGCTCCCTCCGGGCGCGCCGTTGGCGATGATTCCATTGGGAACCGAGAACCTGTTCTCCAAGTACCTCGGCGTCCACGCCAACCCGCGCTCCATCTGCGAGACGATCATTCACGGAGAGCCGGTGCAACTCGACGCCGGCCGCGCCGGAGACCGGCTGTTTCTGATCATGCTGGGCTGCGGCTTCGATGCAGAAGTCGTCCGCCGCGTGCATCGGGAGCGGACCGGGCACATTCATCATCTCACGTACGCCAAACCAATCCTGGAGTCGATACGTAGTTACGAATATCCCCAGTTGAGGGTATATTTTTCATTCCCATCCGAGGATGAGCGGCCGCGGGCGGGCGGATCGTCGCAGCCGGAGATGCTGGCCGGGCGGTGGGCGTTTGTCGTCAATATTCCTCGCTACGCCGGCGGGCTGAGCATTGCCCCGGCCGCCGACGGGGCCGACGGCCTGCTCGACGTTTGCACGTTCAAGCATGGCTCGTTGTGGAACGGCCTGATGTACCTCGGGGGCGTTTGGCTTCAGCAGCACCACTCGTGGACGGACTTCCAATCGGTGCGCGCGGGAAAAATCCGCATCGAAGCCGACGCGCCCGACGTGCCGTATCAGTTGGACGGCGATCCGGGAGGCGTGCTGCCCGTGGATGTGGAGGTGCTTCCCGGGCGGATTACGGTGCTGGCGCCGCAAGCATGGCGCCAGCGGCACGGGCTGTCGGTCGCACAACAACGCGGGGCATGAGACGCCGACGATGCTTACGAACATGCAGATCATCTGAACGGAGTGCGGCGTGGCGAACAAGATTGCCGGTGTCGGACCGCATCGCTGCGGCGTGGGACAGCCGCTGCTGGTGATCGCCGGTCCGTGCGTGATCGAGAGCGAGCGGCTGACGCTGTCCATCGCCGAGCATTTGCGCGGCCTGTCGGAGCGGCTGCCGATCAACGTGGTGTTCAAGGCCTCGTTCGACAAAGCAAACCGCACCAGCAACGACGCCTTCCGCGGCGTGGGGCTCGACGAGGGACTGCGAATCCTCGCCAAAGTGCGACGCGAGTTGAATCTGCCCACGACGACGGACATTCACGAGTCACATCAGGCGGCGCCCGTGGCCGAGGTGTGCGAACTATTGCAGATACCCGCCTTCCTCGCCCGGCAGACCGACCTGCTGACCGCCGCGGCTGGCGCCGGGCGGGCGGTCAACGTCAAGAAGGGACAGTTCCTGGCGCCGTGGGACATGCAGCACGTGGTGCGGAAGCTGGAAGCCGCCGGCGCCGCCGACATTTTGCTCACCGAGCGGGGGACGTTCTTCGGATACGGGCGCCTCGTGAACGACATGCGGGCGTTGCCGCAGATGCGGGAGTTGGGCGTGCCGGTGGTGTTTGACGCCACCCACAGCGTCCAAGAGCCGGGAGGGCTCGGCGGCGCCACGGGCGGCAACCGCGCCATGGTCGAGCCGCTTGCCCGGGCGGCCATGGCCGTGGGCGTGGATGGATTATTTTTCGAGACGCATCCTGATCCCGATCAATCGCCCAGCGATGGACCGAACATGGTCCCGCTGTCGCAAACCGAGGGGTTCTTGGAGCGGCTGCTGAAGATTCGCGAAACCGTGGAAGGCTTCTCATCATGAACAGGCGGAATCCGCCGGCGCCTCGCATTTATCGGCAAGTGTGGATTCCGGCGACGGCGTTGATCGTTGGCATGCTGGCGGCCGGCTGCGAGAGCCGCACCGCGACCCGTCCCACCCGTCGGCCGGCCGTGTCGGCGACCGCGGCCGACCAGGACCACCTGGCGATTGCCCTCGAGACGCTCAAGCAATTCTTCGAGAGCGATCCGGACGAGTCGCAGCGGCAGGTGCTGTATCACCTGAACCGCTGGATCGACGCGCAGCCGCCGGACGATTCCTGGAAGCGCGATCCGCAGATCGACCGCTTGCCGCGGTGGTTTCGCGAAATGCCGGAGATGGCCACGCTCGACGACCGCGTATTCCTCACCGACGATGTTCGCTATCTGACCGAAGCGTACATTCTGCGATCCATCGGCCAATGGGTCAGCGACGACGCCTCCCGCCGCTGGATGGAAGCGAAGCAGGAAGCGGCGGGCGCCGACGCGCTGGTGCTCGATGCGGCGCTCGACACGCACGAGTTTCGGCTGGAGGTGGCGAAGGCGCTCTTCGACTGGACGGTGCGGCACATCCAGCTCGACACGCTGCTTGCCTATCCGCAGGCGAAGTCAGCCGGCGTGGGAGGCGCGGCGGTCGACGCCCTCTCTCCGCCGGAGCAGGGCATTCCCGGTCCGGGCTATCGCTACTATCCGCGGCAGATTCTGATGTTCGGGACCGGCGACGCCTGGCAGCGTGCGCGGATCTTCCTCCTCCTTCTCCGGCAGCGCGGCTTCGACGCCGCGATGCTGGCGGTGGACGATCGCGGGCCGGGAAGCCGCGCCAATCTGTGGTGCCCCGCGGTGCTGATCGACGACAAGCTATATCTGTTTGATACCGCGCTCGGCCTGCCCATCCCCGGCGAAGAGGCCGGCTCGGTGGCGACGCTCAGCGAGGTGCTTGCCAATCCCGACTTGCTCCGCAACCTGGACGTGGACGACGGCGGCGAGACCCTCGCGTATCCCGTCTCCGCCGACGATCTGAAGCGGGTGGCGGCGCTGGTGGACGCCGAAACGCCGGCCCTCTCGCGGCGGATGCACATGTTGGAGAGCCGCCTGGTGGGCGAGAATGAGCTCGCCCTGGCGGTTTCGCCCACGGCCATCGGCCAGCGATTGCGAGAGGGTACGGGCCTGACCGGCATCGGCGTGCGGCTGTGGCGCGTGCCGCTGGAGACGCAGATGTATCGCGAGGCGCTGCAGCGGCTGGCCCGCCGGGACCCGGAGATTCAACGCCGCCTATTGCAGGAGCAGGGCGTGCTCGCCCCGACCATCCTGAGAGCGCGGCTGCTGCACTTCCTCGGGCGGATCGAGGGGGACGAGCACGAGCCGGGCGCCATCGGCTTTTACCTGGAGACGCGGAAGGCGGACCAGTGGATCGACGCTCTGCAGACCTCGCCCGAGGCGTGGGCGCAAATCGGCCTGCCTCCGCTTCCACCCGAGTTGACGCCGCAACAGCAGCAGATGGCGCGGGCGATTCAGCAGTCGCAGCTCCGCCTGAACAAGCAGCACGCCGGCTACTGGCTCGGACTGGCGCAGTACGACATCGGGCAGCACCAGACGGCGATTAACTGGCTCAAGGACCGCACGCTCGACGCCTACGCCGACGGCGTCTGGACCGGCGGCGCCCGATACAATCTCGGCCGCACCTACGAGGCGCTGGGGCGCATCGAAGATGCCCGCCGGCTCTACTTCCAAAGCGAGCCCCCCCACCGCCACGGCAACCTCCTCCGCGCAAGACTGCTGCGCGAGGCGGGCAAGTAGCCACATGTCTAGCGTGCCATGGGCAAGCCCGGAAGGGACACGGACGACGTATCTCCTCTGGCGGCGCGACTGCCAAGAATCAGTTTTTTCTCACGTTAAGCAAATCGATGTCCGGGTGCTTTAGCCCTCCGAGATGGAGCTTGTAAGATTCGCAGTCGAAGCGACGACCACAGGCCGTGCATTGCTTAGTCAAAGATTCCGACACTCGAAGCTTACCCGTTCGTGCGACCTTGTAGTCTCCACCATCGACACCGCAGGGGTCGGCTTGGTATGCCCGCATCGTCTTTTGAACATCCTTGACGCGCTCAATGGTCCAGTCGAGGGCCATGTTGAGCAGGTCATCGTCTAGCGGGATGGCCACGAGTTGATCTTTTCGCTTCTTCTCGTTGATGAAGAACAACACGCACCGCTCGGGACGCTTCCCCGTCCTTTCACGGTAGAGGTTGGCATAGGTCAGGAGTTGCAATACGTAGTCGCGCATATAGGGGCTGTCACCACGGCTGCCCTTATAGTCCCAAATCTCCAAGTCATTACTTCTGGCTTTGACAACTCCTTCGCGAACCTCACCTGTGAGCTTCGACTTGTCCTTCCACTTCCACAATCGCTCATATTGAAGGGGGTTTTGCTGCTGAATGACCAAGTCAAGGATGCCCGTCAAAAGCAGTCGTTCTTTGCCGTCGTGATGCAATGCAACCAGTTTCTTGACCGTACGCAATTCGTATTCGGTGTGCTGGGCGCCTTCGATTGCAGCCCTCACTGTAGGATGGAGGCGGTCGGGTGCGGCCTTGTTCGGAAGCAAATTATCGAGGATGCGTTCGATAGTTTCTTTCTTGCTGGCAAAGGTGGTCCGGATGCCTCGCGCCCAAAGGACTCGGAAGTAACGCTTTAGCTGGTCCTCCAACTCACTCCGGTTAGCATGGCGAGTTTCGCGCGCGAAGTAGGCGCACAGCCACTCCATTGCGTGGTGAATCAGGCGTCCCTCCATAGCCTGGACCTGTTCATAGGGATGGAAGCCGGCGTATTTCTCGTACGCCCAGGCCCGGGGGCAGCGTCGATGGGCGAGTAAATCGCCGGTGTAGCTGATCTCAATCACGTTTCTCATGGGATGTGCTCCAGAACTTCTACGCGCCTGTCCATCGAGTGCGGTTTAGGTGGGCACGCGTTGAAGAGCGCGTCAATGGCTGGGTTGAGGGCAGATACGCCCAACTGTTGTCAGGATCATAAAGGATAGTAAGGCGCGACTTAGCGCGCGTAAGCGCTACATACACTTCCCGATCCCGGTCGGCTTCGGCGAGGTTGAGAACCTCACGGTCCCTCGAGACTACTGATCCAGTTGGGTCGATTGTGTAGGTCGGAGTTCGGCCGCTGAAAAGCTTGGTGCGGAGAGTGGGACTGAGATCCGGGGCACGGCCCGTCCCAGCCACGTACACGTGATCGAACTCCAGGCCCTTGACCTGATGGAAATTGAGCAGCAGAACTGCGTGCTCCTCGAATACCTCAACTTCCACGTCATCAAGAGGTGCATGGTTGAGGTACCCTCCGAAGATGTTCAGAAAATTCCAATAGCGGCTAGGCCAAACATACTTGCCGGCGGTGGTGCGGCTCACCTCGAGTGGGCTGTCCAAGGGATCCATGGTGCGCCGAGTCGGGGCCGTGTGGGCCTCGAGCAAGGTAGTGAAGAGGGCTTGACGAAACAGCCTCGCGGTGAATCCGCTGCTGCGATAGCGGTCGAAACTGAGCAGGCGCGCGACGAGGCCGGCCAACGTCAATCGCGGCGGAGAGTTGGCCGGATTTTTCTTGTTGGCAGCAACGGCGTTGACCAAGCTATTCCGGATGGTGTCAAGATACTGGAACAGATCGCGGCGGTCGGGACCTGGGTTGCCGATCGTTCCGTTCTCTTTGATGAAGGCTTTCTGGAAAGCAAGATGTGCTTGGTTGATGAAGAAGGGCCTACCACCGCTGCGGGGCACGTCGGAAATTGCATATGCCGACTTGCCTACGTCCGTCATGGACGCGGCTACCTCAATTAGGCGACCACCCTTGCCGGCTGGCGCCCTGATGACAGGATCGATGAGGTACGATATTAGGGCCATCAACTCGAAGACCGGGCTGCCTCTCTCGGCCGCCATCTTGCTACGGGGATTGTGAGTCCGGATCTGCCTGTTTTCGATGGCTTCTCGTAGAGTGCGGGCGGCCGAACTTGTCGATCGCTCCGATGTGCTAAACATCAGGATGGCCGCAGAGGGTGGAAGACTGTTGCCAGAGGCTGGAATGCGTCCGGCGCCAAGCTGTTTCAATTCCCCGGCAACGCATTGGCAGATGGCATTCCATGGGCCTCGCAATAACCGCACGGTTCGGCCCCGCTTCGCGGATACGTCCGCCCGTACCATCTTTTGCATTGAGGTCTTAGCAAGAATGGACTTGCTCCGGAACGTCTGGCTGAACTCGACGACGGCTTTTGTGCTACGATGATTTTCCTCAAGTTTTCCCTGACGGTAGGCAATCTTCCTTTTGCGGCAGTAAGGCTCCAAGTCGGCAAAGCAGCTGAGGTCCGAGCCGCGGAAGCGGTAAAGGGCTTGATCGTCGTCGCCCACAACGGTGAGACGGGTTTGGGGATTAGCCAACCAATTCGTGTGGATGGCGAACTGGATGGGGTTGTTGTCTTGGAATTCATCAACAAAGACGTGCCTGAGGCAATCGCGAATTCGCGGTTGTACGTCGAGGAAGCGCTTCTGAATCGTAGCAAAGTCCAGAATCTGATGTTGGTCAAGGTACTGTTCCCAACGTTCCTGAAGAGTCTT
>JAHWKS010000234.1 GCA_019347795.1 Planctomycetota bacterium
GAGCGTCACCGGATCAAACGAGCCGGTATAAACAGCAACATGCGGATCAAGCGGCATAAGCTCTACGCGCAAGGGGCGGAAAGTCGCATCCACGCTCAGTCTAACGGCGTCGAGCGAGGCGACACAAGCGATGAACTTGCAGCCCGACGGCGAACTATTTCTTTACGAGGGCCGATACGGTATCATCATCGGGAGCTGGCAAACCTGCCGGCAAGCTTGACCTGTGTGAGGCGATCGGACCATGTCTCCCGCGCTCTCTTCCCGCGATAGGGCCCCTGACGCACGCGCCCGGGGCATTGTCGAAGACTTTCTCGGACGCCGCCGCGAAGGCGAATTCCTGTCCACCACAACCATTCTGGCGCAGCATCCGGACTTGCGCGCCGACTTGGAGGACAGTTTCCGCGCCTTGGCCGCCATTGAGCAACGCAGCGACAGCGCTTTCAATACGGTCCCCTGGCCTCCCTCCGGCGACACGCCTTCCGCCGACGGATCGCAGGATACGGCATCCTTCCTGGCGCGGCCGGGCGGTCTCCGGTTTGAGGTGCAAAGCTGTCTGGGGACGGGCGGATTCGGCGTCGTCTACCTCGCTCACGATCGCTTGCTCGACCGGCAGGTGGCGTTGAAGATCCCCAAGAAGACGAGCTTTCCCACGCCGGAGCATCGGACCCAGTTTCTCCGTGAAGCCCGCCTGTCGGCGAAGTTGCGGCATCCGTCAATCGTGGCCGTCTACGATGTATGCGAAGAGAACGGCGTCCTGCTGATGGTGATGGAGTACATCGCGGGCCGAAGTTTGCGCGACATGATGGCCGAAGGTCCGCTGCCTGCGTTGGATGCGGCGCAGCTCATGGAGCGCATTGCGGACGCCACCGCCTATGCCAATCAGCACGGCCTGGTTCACCGCGACCTGAAGCCTTCCAACATCCTGCTGGACGGCGAGAACAAGCCGCACGTGGCCGACTTCGGCCTGGCGGTGCAGGAAGAGGCGATGCGGATGGCCAACCGGGACTCGGCAGGCACGCCCAGCTACATGGCCCCCGAGCAGGTGCGCGGCGAAACGTGCCGCTTGGACGGCCGCACGGATCTGTGGAGCTTGGGGGTCATCCTCTATGAGATGCTCACCGGGCGGCGGCCCTTCGTGGGCGGTGATCGCGACGAGTTGTTTTATCGGATACTCCATCAGGAGCCGAAGCCGCCGCGGCAGGTTCGGCCCCAAATCCCGCCGGAGCTGGAGCGAATCTGCCTGCGTTGCCTGGCCAAGCAGACAAGCGATCGCTATTCGACCGTGGCCGACCTCGTATCGGAGCTGCGCGAATGGCGGGAGTCGGCGACGGTCGGCGCCAGCGATCCACGACCGGGAATCCTGCGCTACTGGCCGCTCGGCGCTGCGGCAGTCTTGCTGGCGGCGACGGGCCTCGGGTTTTGGGCGGCGGCGGAGGGCGTTGTCGCGACTTCGAGTCCGACGCGGTCCGCCCCAGACGCGGCGGCTGCGTTCGCCTTGCCGGAACCGGTCATCACCAGCGTCCCGTTTGCGGAGATCCCTCCGGACCAGCGAGAGCCGCTTCACTGGTATTCCCTGCTGGAGCACCCGCCGCAGAGGCTGCTCTGGCCGCGCGATTTCGACCTCAGTCCTGCGCCCTTGCACGACCGCAACGCAGAGCGGCTGATTGCGATGAGCCGGGGAGAAGCGCTCCTTTCATTTGGCGAGCTGCACAATTGCGACTTCACCTTTGAAGTCGAGATCCAACAGACGCAGTGGACGGGCGGGGTGGGCGTCTTCTTCGGCGGCAAGATGGACGAGGCGACCGGCGACGTCCGCGAGTACCAACGTCTTTTCCTGCTGCGCACGCACGCCAATGACAAAAAGAGCCCTTTCGCGTGGGTGCGGAGCATCGTTGACAAGCCGCCTCCCGGCGGCGGACTCGCGATGACCTGGGACGTCTTCGGGAGCGATCGCATCTTCACTCCGCCCCCGAACCCGCACTTGCTCCGCATCACCGTGAAGAACGGGAGACTGATGGCGGCGACGTTTGGAGGAACCCGGCTTCCCAACGTCTGCCAGGCGACGCCCGGCCGCCGCGCCGCGGCAAGCGATCCGTTCGGACATTTCGGCCTGTACATCAATCAGGGAGAATGCGCGTTCTCCCGCGCAAGAGTGATCCTCGATACCCGCGGCTGAGTTCGTCCCAGGCAAGCCTGATCGCCTTGCGACCGTTCCTCCCGGACTCACACGACTCCCAAGAGCGTCCTTTGCGCATCGTTACCTTTCCTAACACTCGCAATTTCGGGCCGTGGTCATAAAAAAAACGCAAGCAAAGCGCGGCAAAAAGCAGCACAACCGGCGGACGACCTAGACCCGAATACCGGCGACTTTCAACACAACTATATTCCCGCCGAACATAGCAGCGAGCCAGGCACCCAGCAGTGGTTGCTTCTCTGCATCGAGTACACGGATGATCAAACGCAGACTCATTATTCCCATAAAGTCATCCCCTTCTACGGCGTAACGGCCACGGAAACCGAGTGCAGCGGCACGTCAGCCAAGCCGCCGAAGAAGGGCAAGGGAACTAAGAAACCCAAGGGGACCAAGAAAACCAAGGGCGCCAAGAAGCCCCAGGGGACCAAGAAAGCTAAGGCGAGCAAGAAAGCCTAGATTCAAAAAAAGCGGCCGGCTGAACGCTGGTTGCGGGCGCCGACGTACCGGTTCCGCGTCTTGCAACCGCTCTTTGCACAATCATACTACTCCCAGCCGCGCCTTACTTGGTGCAGGGTACGTTTCCGAACTCTCACACGGGCCACGAACATGAAGAGATCAAAGCCTTCCACCGGCGATGTGCATTTTCACTTCCAGACGACGCCGCCGCGCACCTGGAGCGTGAATGTCCGCCTTACCAGCGACGAAAAGAAACGCCCTTCCTGGGGCGAAAATGTGACCACGCCGGTTCCCGGCGACGAAACTCAGATCGCCGACGATGGGAGCGGCGCGGGAAGCGGGTGTCTCTGTGTCCGGGGAACGGCCTTCGATCCGATCCACGAAGCCGCCACCGGCGTCTTTGCGGAAGTGTTCCTCAGCGAGCCGGATTCCAGCGACCATCCATCCTGCCCTCAAGGCCAGGACGCCGATCATATCAACTCCACGACCGGCGAATTCCGGTTCGATTGCCTTTCCGCCCAACATAGCGCATCGCCCGGAGTCGAACAGTGGCTGCTTCTCTGCTACCAGTACACCGATTCTCAGGCGGAAGACCATTACTCCCACGAGCTTATCCGCTTCTTCGGCGTAACGGCCGCCCAAACCGAATGCGGCGGCTCGGCCGCGAAGGCCAAAAAGAAAGCAAAGGGCAAGAAGAAATCCAACGCCTGAACGCCGGGTGGCGCAACGCCCGTGCCGCCGAAATCCCGTTTACGGCTCGAATTGAGGATTGGTCCGAATCATGAACTGCGGCGCCCGGAACCGGGACGCTCGCGTGTCGCGGCTGACGTATGGTTGCTACGCCGCCGCCGCTTCCGCCACGGCCGACTTCTTCGCTCGTCGCCGGGCGGCGTATCGCTTCACCAGTTCATCGACCATCACGCCGGCGAGAATCACCAGCCCGATGATGGCGAACTCCATCTGCGTCGGGATGTCCATCAGGTTGATCGAGTTGTAAAGCACGCGCATCACGGCGGCCCCGATCACTACGCCCAGGATGGAGCCCTCGCCGCCGCGGAGGCTGCACCCGCCCAGCACCGCCGCGGCGATCGCATACAACTCGTAGAAGTTGCCGTGTCCGGAAGGCTGCACGGAGTTCAGGTCCAACGCGAACAGCACCCCCGCCAGCCCCGCCAGGAGCGAGCAAATCACGTACGCCAGAATCACCATCCGGTCCGTATTGATGCCGCTGTACCGCGCCGCCTGTTCATTGCGGCCTAGGGCCAACAGGTATCGGCCGTAGATGGTGAAGTTCAGAAACACGCCCGCCGCGACGGCAATCACGGTCAGGATGACGACCGGCATCGGGATCGCGATCCACTCCAACAACGGCAACGCAATCAAGCTTTCCTGGGCATCGACCGCGTACCGCCCCTGCTGCCAGTTCCACTGATAGCGGCTCCAGTTGCCGTCGGAGATCCATCGCAGGAAGGGGACGGGAATCGAGAAAGGGCGACCCTGCGCCAAGTACTTCAGTCCCTCAAACCCGGTTCCGAACCCTTGTACGTTGTCGCCGGTGACCACCCGGGCCAGGCCGCGATAGAACAGCAGTCCGCACAGAGTGACTACGAACGGCTGGAGCCGGAGCTTGGTAATAAGGAGACCGTGCGTCACCCCAATGCCCGCGGAGATCAGCATCACCACGCCGAACGCCAGCGGCACGCTCATGTGGTTCAGGTAAGAAACCGTCGGCTGATCGCCGGTGTTGAGAAACGACGGGTTTTCGCGAACTTTCAGCACCAGCCGTCCGTCTTCCGGCTCGATCCCGGCGACCGTCAGCCGCCGCGAACGGCCGCCGGAGCGGAACTCCAGCCGGTCTCCGGGAATCAAGCCGAAGTCGGCGGGCGAAACGACGACAGTCCGCTCGCGCGGCGCAACCTCCTCCACCGTCACGCGATCGCCGCTGGCGGCGTACTCCACGGCCAGCAACAGCGGCAGCAGGCTGCCGGTAAGCCCGATCACCGAGCCGATCGAAAGATCGATCCCGCCGGTGATGATGACAAACGCCACGCCGATGCTGATGATCCCAAACAGCGCCGTCCAGCGGATCAAGTTCTCAACATTGAACGGCGAGACGAACTGCGGCTCCGCGGCCGTGGTCACCAGGCAAATGATGACCAGCAGCCCGAAGATGCCGAGAATTTTTTTCATGGAGCAAAAACGACGGGAGCGATGGAGAGAAGCAGTCACAAAGCAAAAGCCGCCGCCGAGTTACGGCGACGGCTTCGCGGAAGAGCGGAGGGCACGGGACTCGAACCCGCAACCCGGTTTCCCGGGCACCGCATTTCCAGTGCGGCTGCTCACCAATTCGCATACCCTCCGGAAGGCTCCGGCAGTCCGGCGGACGCTCGGGCGCCGAAAAAATTTTAACGCCTGGCCGGCGTAGCGGAAAGACGGGCCGCCGGGGGCGCCCTGGTCGAGGCTCGGCCTCTGCGAAATAATGGCCCCTGTCGGCGCCGTTCTGTCTCTACTCATTTTTCCGCCGCCTCCTCAGAATGCAGGTCGGACTGTTCATTCCCTGTTACGTCGATCAGTTGTACCCGGATGTCGGGCTGGCGACCGTGGAGGTGTTGGAGCGGTTCGGAGCGACGGTCGATTTCCCCACCGCCCAAACCTGCTGCGGCCAGCCGATGGCGAACACCGGCTGCACCGACCTCGCGGCGCCCTTCGCCGAGAAGTTCCTGGAGATCTTCGGCGGCTATCAGTACGTCGTCGCGCCTTCGGGAAGCTGCGTAGCGATGGTGAGGAATCACTATGAAGAATACCTCGCCGGGCGGCCGGGCTTCGCGGAGCTGAAGGCGAAGACGTTTGAGCTGTGCGAGTTCCTGGCCGACGTGGCCCGCGTGGAGCGGGTTGAGGGACGATTCCCGTATCGCGTGGGATTGCATCAAAGCTGCCACGGACTGCGGGAGTTGCGGCTGGGGTCTTCCAGCGAACGGGTGGACAAGCCCTTCAATAAAGTGCGGCTGCTGCTGGAGTCGCTCGAGGGAATCGAGTTCGTGGAGCTGAAGCGGCCGGACGAGTGCTGCGGCTTCGGCGGCACATTCGCCGTCAGCGAGGAGGCGATCTCCGTGATGATGGGCCAGGACCGCGTTCACGACCACGTCCAGGCCGGCGCCGAAGTGCTGACCGCCGCCGACATGTCCTGCCTGATGCACCTGGAAGGCTTGATCCGCCGCTATCGCACGCCGCTCCGCGTGATGCACGTCGCGCAGATCCTCGCAGGCCGGCAGGTCGAGAGCTGACTTCGAAGCCACGCCGAGCGTCAGAACGCGTCCGGCTCAATGGGCGGCAGATCCGGCTCGAGGGGATTGTAGCCGTTGATCAGCTCGAAGAGCTGCACCGCGGTGAAGAAGCCGGCCAGGGCCATCGCCAGGCAGCACAGCACCAGGCCGACAAGGGCTGCGCCGCGGCGGTCGGAGTGCAGTCCCCAGACCCCCATCGCCACGCCGAGGATGGCAACGAGCAAGGCGCCGGGGGCGATGAACCGGATCGCCAACAGCGACATCACGCCCAGCACCAGCGCGGCGATCGCTCCGCCCGTGGCGCCGGCATTCACCGGGTACGCCGGTTGCGGCGGGGTTGTGTAGTACGGAGCGGATTGCGTCGCCGGTCGAGTGGGCGCCGACGCGGCGGTCGGAGTTGTTTGGTCGGTGGACGCGCCTGCCGATTCAGAGGACTCGCCACCGACGATGACCGCCTCAATCGCGGCTTGCCCTTCGCCGCCGCTCGCGGCCGTGACGGCGACGGCTGCAGGTTCGGCCTTCGGCGCCAGCAGCTCCTCTCGCGTCCTGTTTACCAATTCCAGCGGGATCGGCCGCCGGCGCACGGGAGGGAGATTGTCGGGGTTGTGCTCCGCGACAAAGGCCCGGCCGCACTTCCAGCAGCGGTTCACCGACCCCAGCAATTCCTCGCCGCAGTGGGCGCAATGGACTTTCGGCATGACGAACTCACGATGGCTTCGACGATCCAAACCAGCCGCAACGCGCTCGCGTCCGGTTCCGATTCTCGGGAACTTGGATTCCTGGTTTCCGAACCGCGGGATAGCGGCCAGCGGCTGATTCTCCAATCGAAGGAGTCGGCGCTCGCATTATACTCAACCGGCCGAGCCCAGTCGCGCCGCAAATGCGGCCTGCAGCGGCCGCGCCTGCCCGGGGTTGAGCATGTTGAGATAAGCGAGCTTCCCTTCAATCTTCCGCCGCGACTGGGCGTCTTGGGAATCGAGCTGATGAATCGCCGCCCGCAGCCGGCGCCGCTCGGTGCGGGAGAGGCCGAGCTGCTCGTTGACGATCACCCCCGCCACGCGCTGCCGCTGCCCTTGCCGCAGGATGCGCGTCTTTTGCCGGTTGAGGCAGAAGCCTTCATCCCCGGCGATCCGCGCCGCGATGGAGATCAAGAGCTTGACCTTCGACGGATCGTCGCCGGAAAGCGTCAGGTCGTCGGCGTAGCGGGTGTACTGGAAGCCGTGTTTCCTCGCCAGCCCGGCCAGGCGGCGGTCGAGCCGCATCAGCACCGCATTGCACAAGCCGGGGCTGGTCGGCGCCCCCTGCACGCATACCCGCGGTCCGACGGGGACGTGATAGATGACGCCGTCGGCCGACACCGGCTGTCGCGGCGCCTCGGTCATCAGCACTGCCAGCGTCGTCGCCACCGGATAGCCGTATCCCAGCGAGATCAGCAGCCCGCGAACGCGGCCGAAATGGATCGTGGGAAAGCAGTCCACGAGATCGAGCTTGATCACGACCTTCCTCGCGACGTGCTCTTTCGCATTCGTGGCGACCGACCGGCCGACGTGGAACCCGTGCGCGTGAGAGCTGACGGGCAGCTTGCTCACCAGCAGCTCGTTCAGCTTGCGTTGAAGCTGCTTCAACCGCCGCTTGGGAGCGTGAATCAGGCGATGTCCGCCGGAGCGTTTGCGGAGGGCGAACGTGACGTAG
>JAHWKS010000235.1 GCA_019347795.1 Planctomycetota bacterium
CCCCCCCCCCCCCCCCCCCCCCCCCCCCCCCGCCCCCCCCCCCCCCCCCCCCCGCGGCGCCCCCCGCCGCCGCCCCCCCCCCCCCCCCCGCCCCCCGCCGCCCCCCCCCCCCCCCCCCCCCCGCCCCCCCCCCCCCCCCCCCCCCGCCGCTGCGCCAGCTCGCGGGCTTCCAAGAGCGACAGAAGCCGGTTGGGCGAGACCACGTCCAACTGGTAGCGATCGCCGGCGCCGACATTCGGCCCGCCATCGAGCGTGGAATGATCCTCCGCCTTGATGGTTAAGACGAGCTTGTCCCCCTCTTCGATTTCATACGGCGCCTTTGCGTCTCCCCGCTGAGCGCGGAAATCGAAGGCCCGCTGCACTTCGCCGTCGGGCGGAAGCGGAAAGCGATGGAGGAACGGCGCCGCGGCGCCCTCCCGCTGCACCTCGAACCAGGCCGAGGCGACGCCGTAGTCGTCCACAATCTTCCCCACCGCGGGCGTCTGTGCGTCGGGCGTGATCGCTGAGCTGATGCCCTTGAGAGCGATCTCCACCCGCGGCGGCGTATCTTCGATCGCCGAGACGAACAGCCGGATCGGCCGATCGTTCATCACCCCATCCACGTCGATTAACGTCACCTTCAGCGCCAGGTTCGCGTCGAGACTGTCGATCGTGAATTCAAAGCCCGGCGAGTTGCTCGTGACTGCCTCGTCTTTACCCGATGCGGTTTCACTTCCGCCTTCTCCGCTTTCGTACACCTCCACGGGAATCTGCTGGTTCGTGTCCGCATTCACCACCAGCGCCTCGCTGATCGGCTTGTTCGTCGCCACGCGGAAGCGAATCCGTGTTCCCCGCGGAAGCTGCGTGCCGCTCCGCAGCTCGATCGTCCGCGGCAGCCAACTCGCCTGCTTTCGATCGACCATATAGGCCGGGAAAACGCAGTCCAGCTCGGTGGCGAGGATCGTCGGGCTGTCCACCACGCGCACTTCGTAGTCCTGCACGCGATGGTCGAAGCCGACCACGTCGAAGCGGACCGTGTTCAGGATCGACTTGAATGGTTTGCCCGAGAACGTGTAGTGCTGGTAGCCGTCCCGCACGTCGCCGTCCTTGTCCATGTTCACCCAGCCGCGATCCACCCGATGCTCCTGGCCGTCGGGCGCCGTCTCGTAGGTGGAGTAATAAATGGTGCAGGTGTCGGGCGTGACTTCCTTGGAATCATCCGCCTGCACCCGCAGCACGAGATTGGCGCCTTTGGCCACCTTCACGCCGCGATCCTCGGCGAAAGGGAGAAAATTGGCCCGCTGGATTTCCTCTTCGCTGGTCCCTTGCCCGAACGCCAGCTCTCGCTGGACCTCCAGGCCCACGACCTCGATCCTTGCATTCCGCGGCCAGGGATGGTCCTGCAAGGCGTACATCCGGCGGACCCAGATGCCGAAGGCGTCCGTGGCGAAGTACGCAAAGCCGCCGATCGTGGCGAGGAAGACGACCGCAAACGTTCCGTATGTTAAGAGCGGCCGGAAGTTGAACACCCGGCGGAGGCGCACGTCGCGGACCTGCTCTTCGGCCTCCTCGCGGGTGTGCTCGAGCATCTCGGGGTTGAACTCGGAGACGCGATCCGGGTGCTCGCTCATCTCGACCGAGGTGAGCAGGCTGTCGTGGAAGCGGTCGAACTGCCGCTCCAGGAGGATCGCCATGCTGTGATCCGCCAGCCGCACGAACGCCCGCCGCAGGATCCAGCGATAAAGGATCCACGCCAGCACCGCGGCGACGGCGCCCAAGAGCACCGCCCGCGCCGCCTGCGGCATCTCGCTGGCCCCCACCAGCACCGGCAGATAATCGATCGCCAGCCCCAGCCAGAAGGTCAGCCCCAGCCACACAACGGCGACCGCGAGCCCTTCCAGCCACACATACGCCCGAATACGCCGCCGCAAAGCGGAAAGCTTCGCGCGAGTGTGCGAGGAAATGCGAGGTGAAGTGGTTTGTGGAGACATGAGTAATCCCTACGCCAGCTTGTGCAGCCTGCGAATCGTCCATTCCATAAACAGCACACCGCAGACCAGCGCCATCAGCCAGCCGGCCAGAAGGCGTTCGAAGGTCTGGTCGAGGGCGCCGGAGAGGAACGTTTCCTGATCGCGGGGGGTGATGGCGGTCGCCAGCGGCACGCGGCCTTCCGACCCGCGGCCCACCGCTGACGCCAAGCCGATGTAGTAATCCCCCTTGGTGCGGTCGGCGATGTTTCGCAACAGCGCGTCGTTCCGCTGCGGCCGCTCGATCTCGCGATCAGGCACGCGCACCCGGACCTCGCGGGTCAATAGCTCGTCATCGGGACTTTGCGGCACGGGCAGCTCCAGGCGATAGTCGCCTTCCATCGCGGTGGTGAACTGGCCGGCGTACATCCCCTCGCGGGCGGCGTCTTTGATCTTCCGCAGCACGAGCGGCTTGCGAACTCCGTCGGGCTGCACCAGCACCGCTTGAACCTCTTCCACGGTGAGCGGGTTGAACTGCGGGTCGGTCAGGTTGGCGCGGATCGCCACCTGATCGCCGATGAGCGCCCGCTCCTTGTCCACCAGCAGCACGCCGCGGTTGGAGTCCCGCAAGAGCCGTCCCTGCGAGGCCCAGCGGATGAGCTTCGTGTAGTAACGCTCGAAGTAGCCGTCGTCGATGGCGCGGACCCGCCACATCTCGCCGCTGGCCTGGAAGAAGACCCGGCCGGCGCCGTAGAAATGGCCCGCCATGTAGATCGGAAGCTGATCGTCCAGCTTCGTGCTGGGGTCGGAGAAGTAGGCATACACCGCGGCGCCCGGCTTGGCCTCTTTCGTCGCGTAGTAACCGTACACGCCGGCGAAGGAAAGCCAGGCGTTCTCGTTTTCGATCTGGCTGTCTTCCAGCCAGAGGAATTCGGCCTCGTTCCCCTCGCGGGTGAAGTCGAGGTTCCACGATGTCTCCGAGCCGAAGCGGCCCAGCCGCAGCGTGGGCGAAAACCGATCGTAGAATGTGACCGGGTACAGGCCCTTGATAGTTTGCAGCCGCGGGTCCTCGCGCCGACCGCCGGTCCAGGTGGGGGTGAACACCGGGCCGGCCACGGTGATCAGTCCGCCCGCCTTCTCGGCGATCCACCGCTCCAGCACATCGACCTGCTGCTCGTCGAGCATCCGCCAGTCAGGATCGAAGGCGACCACGCAGTCGTACTCGAACATCTCCTCGGGGGTGCGGGGGAACTCGTCGAGCATCACGTCCCCCTCCTGGTAACTTTGCGGCGTGCCGGACTGCAGCAGCACGTGGAGCGTGGTGTCTTTATCGCGGAAGAGCAAATTGCGGAGGAACTGGTATTCCCGCATCGGGCCGCCGGCGAAGAGCAGGACCTTGTTCTTGCGTTCGACTACCTGCACCGCAGCCGACTTCTCATTGTCCCGCGGGTCGTGCTCCTGCGCGATCCCGCTGACGCGGACGCGGTACACGCGGCGTCCCGGCTCGCCGGGGGTGACCTCGAACTTGACCGGGATCACGTCCCCCTCGTCCCCCAACTCCAGCCGCACTTCGTCTTCGGGGGTGAGATTCGTTTCGTCGTCGCCGGCCCCCGAGGCCAACTCTACGCGGACCGCCCGGCCCGGCTCCAGCCCGAAGGATTGGATGAAGGCGGTGATTCCAAAATCGTCGCCGGGATAAACCCGCGGCGGCGCCTCAACATCGACCACCCGCACGTTGACCGGCGTTTTGTCCGAGCCGACGCCGACCGGATAAACCCGCACCCCGGCGTCTTGCGCCAACGGCAGGACTGCGGACGTTTTGACGCCGGCGTTTTCGCCGCCGTCGGTGACGAGGATGACGCCCGCGACCGGGCCGCCGCGCTCCTTGTTCACGACGTGCCGCAGCGCCTCGCCGATGCGGGTCTCGACGCCGCGGGCCACGAGATGCTCGGCCCAGTTCACGTCGTCGGGATCGGCAGTCGGGGCTTCTTCACCCCCCTGGCGATCTTCGGTTGTGATCGGCGCCGTCTCGACAGGCGCCGGAGGCGATGGCTCTTTCAATCCGGCGGCCGCCAGGAGCGAGACTCGCGGGTTGCGAAGATTCGCGATTCCGACCAGCGCGAGCGCCGCGATCAGCGTGATGACGGCGCTAGACAACATCCACGAAGCGGCAGTCGCATATGCCCCATTCCGCAGCATCAGGAAGTAGGCGACGCTCGCCGCCAGCGACAGCGCGAAGACGGCCAGGGCCACCCCGCCCAAAAGCCGCACTTCCTGCAGGCCTTCGCGATAACGAGCGTCCTGCTCCACCTGCGCCTCGGCGCTCGTGGCGCCCGCGGACGACTTGGCGAACGAGGCGATCTCCACCGGCTGCGCAGTCTGATCGAAGCGGTACACCACCACGTCGTGCTTCTTCCGCAGGTCGCCGAGCAATTCGCCTTGCGTGAACGCCGCCATCACCTGCTCGATCCGACTCGCGCCGCCGGTCGAACTGTCGAGCGTGTCCTGCAGTCCCATGCTCTGGCTGGTATCCACCAACACCAACGCTCGGGAGTTTTTGATGAGCTTCCGCTCCGTCCGCTTCTCGACTTCGAGGAAGAAGATCAACAGGCCCGCGAAGGCCAGCAAGCGGAGCACCAACAGCGCGGCAGCCACCCCCGGCCGCAGCTCGACGCTGTCCATCCAGTACACGACGGCGATGAACGCCAGCGCCGCCAGGCCCACGCCCGCCAGCAGCAGCCAGTGCCACCACTCGCTCATATACTGCAGCCGCGCGAGCGTGAAGTACGTCCGCGTCGCCGCTTCGGCAAAAAGGGGAGAAAGCATGCGAGGGTTCAGGGGGAACTGTGGCTCGTGATTAGTCGGTGCGAAAATGTGACACTTGTAGCCGCGGATTGTTTGAACAGGAGTCAACAGAGACAACGGAGGACGATTCTCTGCGTCCTCTGTATCCTCTGTTGTCTATTTGCACACGCCGCCGGATTAATCACGATGTAATGCCTTGATCGATTATCAATTTCTCAAACTTACCGACTTAGTTTCGAGTTTGATCCTTCCTGGAGCCGACTTGGAACGAGTTAACGGAGCACACAGAGAAAACAGAGACTCCTCCTCCGTTTCCTTTGTTGCCTCCTGTTTAACAGGGACGCGCCAGCGAAGTTCGCTTGTCATTTTGCATTTCTCACCCGCCATTGCCGCGCGGCGGATGATAACTCGTTGCGTACGCCATCAACTGTTCGCCCAACAACAGCCCGACGAGGACGTAAAACAGGTACCGGCTCCAGCGGAAGCCGCCGAGGCCGAGAAAGTCGAGCGTTCCCACGTCGTGCTCTTGCCAGTCGCGCACCTGCGGCGTGAGCGGCTCCAACTCGGCGAGGATTTCCCGCGTCCCCAGCCGCTCCAGGCGCCCTTCCTCCGGCGCCACATTCACGGCGAAGCGGCGCACGTCGGGCGTTCCTTCGCTGGTGAGCGGCCACGCCTCATAGACGCCGGCCCGGGCTGTCTCGTGAAATTGCGACAGCGATGAGCCGCCCAGTGAGGCGGTGATCAGCGGATCGTTCTCCTTCTCCGCCGCGGCCGGTTTCACGAACACCACGGGAATCTCCGGATCGGCGCCCGGCGCCACGAAACTCACTTCGCGTCGATAGCGATCCGCGGCCAGAATCACCGGCAGTTCAGTCCCCACGGGATAGGAAATGTTTTCGCGTCCCGACGCCGCCAAGTGCGATTGCAGCTTCAAGTTCACGACCACGAAGCTCGGCCCGACGGCCCAGTTGTTCCACATCGGCGCCGCGGTGGTGAGAATGGCCATCACGCGCCCCTTGCCGAACGACTTCTCGACCACCAGCGGGAAATGATCCCGCAGCCGGGCGACGATGCGGGCGCCCGAGGCGGGATCAGGCCGCCACGCCGCCGGCGCCTGCAAGTACTGGTGCACGTTCACCAGCCGCAACAGCGGGTTTCGCTCGCCCAAGAGCGGCGCGAACACCGGGTGGTCCTCGACCTGCATGTCCGGCTCGGCCTGCTCCAGCGGCGCCACCAGATAGCCGACCTTCTCCAGCGGCACAGGAAAGAATCCCTCGCCGTCGCGGTGCATCGTTCCATTGTACGCCTGCAGGTTCACGTTGGGCCCGGCGTAAATCGCCACGCCGCCGCCGTTCTTGACGTACGTCTCCAGGTTCTCAATCGCCGGCGCGTCCAGCCGCGGCACATCGCACAGGAACACCGCTTTGTATTCTTCCAGCAACTCCGTCGCGATGTTGTTGAGGAACGGCGCCGACTGGGAATCGACCACCACCCCCGTATTCGCCCGGGAGCCGGGCTGGAAGACCGAGGTGAGGTAGAACTCATTCCGCCGCTCAGGATCGCCGTCCACCAGGAGAATCCTCTCCGCCGCCGGGAAGTCGATCACCGCATAGCGAAGGTTGTCCACCGCCACCGGATCGGCCGGCAACTCCGCCTCGACCGCGTGCCGGCCGGACTTGGGGAAATACACCTGCATCCGCCCCACGGCCGTGTCGCCGGGCGCGATCTCTTCGATCAACACCGGCGGTAAGTCGGTCACCTGCCTGGGCGCCTCGCCGGGGGCGGCCCCGGCCGGATCGTCGAAGAAGATCGACCGCATCTTCACCTGCACGTTATGAGCCGTGCTGCGGCCGAAGTTCTTCACCGAGACATTCACAAACAGCGGCACGCCGGCCGCTCGCGTCTCGTTGGCGGGCGAGAGGTCGGTGATCGCCAGGTTCGGCTGGTCCTGATTGACGCAGGTCACCAGGTGAACCTCCGCCTTCGTATCGGCCAAAGCTTGGAGGTGCTTCTTCGGCTCGGCCGGATTGCTCCACTCGTTGGCGCGGAAGTCGGAGACGACATACACGATGCGGTTTTCATCCCCGGCGTCGTCCAGCAGTTGCCGCACCAGCGACAACGCCGGCGCGGGGCCGACCGCCAGTTGCGAGGGCTCGAACGTGCGGGTGATCTCCTCCAGCCGGGCGTCAAATTCGGTATCGATGTACTCGGCGTGAACGTCCGCGACGCGGGCGGCCTCGTTTCCGCCGGCGACTTTCGCGGATTCCTCGATTTTCGGATTCGCATTTTCCTCACTCTTCGCGGCAAGTGGAGCGGCGGTTTCTTCATCCGCGCTGGCGGCAGCCCGGGAAAAACGGATGAGCGTGAATCGCTGCCGCCCCTCCGCCTCTCGCGACTGCAGAGCGACGCTCTTGACCACCTGCAATGCCCGGTCGAACGCGAAGGCGCCGCCGACCCGCTCCGACATGGAGAAGCTGTCATCCAGCAAAACGTAATGGTGCGTTGTGCGGCCGCCGAAGAGCGAGGCGAACTGATCGTCCCGGCAGCCCACCCCGGCCAGCATCATCACCACGAACAATATCGCCGCCACCCGCATCAGCAAAAGCAGAAGCTGCTTGAGCCACACCCAGTTGCGATGCTTCTTGTAGCTGACCAGCAAAAAGTCCATCGCCGCCCACTTCACCCGCCGATGCCGCATCATGTTGATCAGATGGATCAACACCGGCACGGCCGCCAGGCCCAGCAGCGAGAGAAGCACGGGAGTGGAGAAAAGACTGTAAAGCATGAAGGAGCCCAAGCCGCGGGATTGCCCGCGTGGTCAGGAGTCAGGGGTCAGGAGTCAGGGGTCAGGAGTCAGGGGTCAGGGGTCAG
>JAHWKS010000236.1 GCA_019347795.1 Planctomycetota bacterium
ATCGCGAGCCGCCGACGTCGTTGATGAACAGCCGCCGCGTCGTGTGCTGTACGGCCAGTCCAAACGGATTGCGAAGCCCGATCGCCCAGATCGCCCGGTACTTTCCGTCAGCCGAGTCGAAAAACGGACTATCCTCAGGGATCGAGCCGTCGGGGTTGATCCGCAGGACCTTGCCCTGAAAGGTGTCGAGCCGCTGGGCGGGCTGTCCGGCGGTTTGCTCGCCGATGCCGATGTAGAGCTTGCCGTCGCGTCCGAAGCGGAGCCCGCCTCCCTGATGCCCCGCGGGAACCGAGCCGCCCAGCGTCCGCTGATCGTCCCCTTCCAACAGCACCTTCTCGCTCCCCGGCGCCGCGACGTTTCCCTCGGCGGTAAAGCGGCTCACGACGTGGTGCGGATACGGCTCCGGCGCGACGTAACAAACGTAGACGTAGCCGTTGAGCTGAAAATCGGGATCGAGCGCGACGCCGATGAGTCCTCGCTCCCAGGAGTCATCCACCCGGAGCGTGACGCACGGCTGCTCCAACAGCACGTCGTTCTCCACGACTCGCAGCGCGCCGGTCTGCTCGCACACGAAGATTCGGCCGTCGGGCGCAATCGCCATTCCCGTGGCGCCGGTCAATCCTCTCGCGATCACCTGCTCCGCGAAGCCCGGCGGCAAGTCGGTGACTGCGACCTCCCGCGGCGCGGCGCGCTGGGCGAGGGATTGAGCGAGCGCCGGGGCGGCGGTGAAGCACAGGAAGGCCGTCCATGTTACGGCGCAAACGTGCAAGCGAAACGGAAGCGACTGTCCATTCATAGCGGTTTGATCCGCTCGGCCGCGGCAGAGTCGAGAATTGTAAAGGGATTGAAAGCAATAGTCGGAGACACGCTCCGGTTGTATGATACAAGAGGCCTTGAACCCGGAGAACGCATAATGGGTCCTTCGTTGACCCCCGAATGTCCACCGCTGCGATTGGACGAACGAGGCGTGGTGCGCGTGGGGAACACGCGCATCAGCCTCGACCTCGTTGTCGAGCAATACCAAAATGACATGACCCCCGAGGATATGGTGCGCGCCTACGACTCCCTGACGTTGGCGGACGCTCACGGTGCAATCGCTTATTATCTTCGCCATCGGGCCGATGTGCAGGCCTACCTCGACCGACGAGAAGCCGAAGCCAAGGCCCTGCGAACAAAGATCGAGGCCGGATCTCACTTTTCCGTTCCTGCGCTGGAGCCATAACGCTCGACATTTTCATCGAACCAGTCCTGGTTTCGCATCCAGCACCCGTGGTCGTACAGGATGTTGCGTAGGCCGATCTTGCCGCGGAGTTCGAGGTACTCGGTAAGCAGGTCCCGCAGGGCGCCGGTACACTTTGCGTCCGATTCGTTATCCAATTGAAGATTCAAATGCGAGATCGGGCCGAGTGCGATCTCCATCACAAGCCGGTCCCAGCAATAGTTGTGGCCGTAGCCTAAGCGCATCGTGAGCCACTCCTTAAATCCCGCTAGCAAGGCGCCGTCGCGGGCGGCATCGAATCCGAGGAGGTAATTGCAGATCGACGCGTAGGACGGCTTCACCACCCACATCGATGGCCGCGTCGTTATGTGGCGAACGAACTCGATTTGTTCCGCTGTGGAAGTCATAAGTAGGATCCGCTGCCCCCGACCGCGAGATCGAACGCCTTCGGTCGGATCGCCTTTCCCTGTCAGCGCTCAGTAGCTGTCGTTATAATGCACTGGGAATCCCAGAGACACGGCGCGAGCCCGCTTCTGATATTTGCCCGCCCCTCCCGCTCCATCCTCGGCTTGAAATAGTTTGATGTACCTTCGCATGGCCCGGCGATTGCTCCGGGAGACGGACAAACGCCTCTTGTGGAAGCTCGCCTGGAACATGGGTGTGAAGGGGCTCCGCTCGGTCCAGAAGCACAAGCGGCGGCTGCGGCGGGGGGAGTTCTTTCCGCCGTTCCTCTATGTCTCGGTTATTAACAGTTGCAACCTTCGCTGCCAGGGGTGCTGGGTCGATGTGGCGGCCAAGCAGGAGAAGATCGAGCTGGACGCGATGAACCGCGTCATCACGGAAGCCAAGGCGATGGGCAACTCGTTCTTCGGCATCCTCGGCGGCGAGCCGTTCATGCACGCCGAATTGCTGGACGTCCTCTCCGCCCATCCCGACGCTTACTTCCAGGTCTTCACCAACGGCCACTTCATCACCGACGACGTGGCCCGCGAGCTGCGGCGCCTGGGGAACGTCACGCCGCTGGTGAGCGTCGAAGGGACCGAGATCATCTCCGACCAGCGGCGCGGCCGGCTCAACGTCTACAGCAAGACGATGGAGGGCTTGCAGAACTGCCTCAAGAACAAGGTCCTGACCGGCGTCTGCACGAGCCTCTGCCAGACGAACATCGACGACCTGTTGACCGACGCCTGGGTCGATCGGCTGATCGAAATGGGCGTGATGTACTGCTGGTACCACGTCTATCGCCCCGTGGGGCCCGAGGCCTGCCCCGACTTGGCTCTCAATCCCGAGCAGCTTCGCCGCGTGCGGCAGTTCGTGGTGAACACGCGGGCCACGAAGCCGATCATCGTGATCGACGCCTACCACGACGGCCAAGGTCGCGCCCTCTGCCCGGCGGCCACGGGCTTCACGCACCACATCGGCCCGTGGGGGGACATCGAGCCGTGCCCGGTGATCCAGTTCGCCAAGGAGTCGATTTACGACGAGCGCCCGCTGCGGGACACGATCGGCCAGAGCGCTTTCCTGCGCGACTTCCGCGAATTGGCGGCGTCCAATACTCGCGGCTGCATCATCATGGAGCGTCCCGACCTGCTCCAGCAGCTTGTGGAGAAGCACGGCGCCCGCGACAGCACCGTGCGGCAGACGGCCCTGAATGAACTGGTTGCCACGCAGCCGCATCCGTCGCAGTACATTCCCGGCGACGAAATAGCCGAGCGAAGCTGGGCCTATCGCCTGGCGAAGCGGATCGCCTTCAACGACTTCGGCGCCTACACGAAGCACTTCCGCGAGGAAAATTGGCAGGACCCCCGGGAGGCGCCGCAGGCGGTTGTTGACCGTTAGGATTCTGGGCAACGATGTCGCACGGCGCGCAAGATCCGGGTCGATCCCGGCGTTCGAGACGGTAGGATGACTGCATGTCCTTTCGCGATTACGCACGCATTGAACAGGCGATCCATTTCCTGCACGCGAACCGGCTCTCGCGGCCGTCGCTGGCCGAGGTGGCGGCGCACATCGGCGTCAGCCCGCCGTACTTGCAGCGGGTGTTCCGTCGATGGGCGGGCGTGAGCCCCAACACGCTGCTGCGGATGTTGAGCGTCGAGCACGCCAAGCGGCTGTTGCGTGAGTCGCGCAGCGTGCTGGACGCGACGTACGATGCGGGGGTCTCCAGCTCGGGGCGTTTGCACGATCACTTTGTCACGCTGGAGGCGATCACGCCGGGCGAGTACAAGAGCGGCGGCGCCGGAGTGGAGATCGCATGCGGCGTACACGATTCACCGTTCGGCGCATGCTTTGTCGCAACGACGAGGCGCGGCGTCTGCCGCCTGGCGTTTCTCCGCGAGGAGACGGCCGAATACGCCCTGCACGAGTTGCGTCGAGAGTGGCCGCGCGCCGCGATCCGGGAGGATGCTTCCATCACGGCCGATTGGGTGCGCCGCATCTTCGAATCGGGCGATCGCGAAGCGGCGTCGCTTCCGCTTCTAGTAAAGGGAACGAATTTTCAAGTCCAGGTTTGGCGGGCGCTGCTGCAGATTCCCGAAGGCGCGGTTGCAACGTACCGCGGCATCGCCGCGGCGATTGGACGACCGCAAGCGAGCCGGGCGGTGGGGCAGGCGGTGGGCGACAACCCGATCGCCTATTTGATTCCCTGTCATCGCGTGTTGCGGCAGGCCGGCGACCTCGGCGGATACCGCTGGGGCGTCCCCCGCAAGACGGCCATGCTCGCCTGGGAAGCGGCGAAGACGGAAGTTGCTACCGCGCGGTTGGTACATTAATTTGGCGAATGGCGAGTAGCGAGTGGCGAATGGGGGCGGGTCGATGAGAATCCTTCTCGGGCCGATTTGGTTCGTGCTTGACGTGGCGCCCGAGAACCAGATATGGGGCGTCGGCCTCTGCCTGGTGTTGCTCCCTTGCATGTTCGCCTGGATTGTCTGGCCGCGGTGGTGGTCGATCGCGATATCTGTTTTCGCCGGTTTGTTATGGTTGATTCTGGGCATGATCGGCGAGGGGATCGACGGCTGAAACAGCCCCACGGGCTGGCATAGGGTCGTCCCTTCGGGACTTGCGGCGGCCTTCAGTGACTTTCTAGCCCGGGCAAGTCGCGGCTGGTACACTAGGATTCGGATTGGCGAAGAGGGTCGTATTTTGCCCTCGCCCATTCCCCCCATTCGCTATTCGCCACTCGCCATTCGCCTCTCCAGGAGCCATTCTCCATGTCTCGCATCATCGCCGTCGCCTTTGTCGCTTTCGCTTCCCTCGCTTCCTCCGCCACCGCCGCCGAGAAGCTGCAGGCCCTGGTTGTGGACGGGCAGAACAATCACGCTGTCTGGCCGAAGACGACGCAGATGATGAAGCAGTATCTGGAGGAGACGGGGCTGTTCACGGTGGAGATCGCCCGCACCGCGCCCCAGGGGACCGATCCTGATTTCAAGCCCGAATTCTCGAAGTACGACGTGGTGGTTTCCAACTACAACGGCGCCCCGTGGCCGAAGGAGACGCAGGAGGCCTTCGTCGATTATGTGAAAAGCGGCGGCGGGTTTGTGGTGGTGCACGCGGCGAACAACGCCTTCGGAGACTGGCCCGCTTACAACGAGATGATCGGCCTCGGGGGCTGGGGCGGCCGGAACGAGAAGAGCGGCCCGTACGTCTACTTCAACGAAGAGGGCAAACTGGTGCGGGACGAGAGCCAGGGAAGCGGTGGCCATCACGGACCGCAGCACCCATTTTTGGTTGTGGTGCGCGACCAGGACCATCCGGTGACGCGCGGCATGCCCTCGGCCTGGATGCACGCCCAGGACGAGCTGTACGACATGCTCCGCGGCCCAGCCGAGAACATGCACGTGCTGGCCACGGCGTTCGCCTCGCCTGACAAGGGCGGGACCGGCCGGCACGAGCCGATGATCTTCACCGTCCAGTACGGCAAAGGACGCGTCTTCCACACCCCCATGGGCCACGCCGATTATTCGATGGAGTGCATCGGCTTCATCGCAACCCTGCAGCGCGGCGCCGAGTGGGCCGCCACCGGCAAAGTGACGCAGGAATTGCCGGAGGAGTTTCCCACGGCCGATGAAGTGAAGTCGCGGAAGTTTGAGGAGTAGCAGCTTGTGCCCAGCACGCCCCGAGGGGAGCAAGCGGCCAAGCGGGCCGTTTACGCTGGCGCTAGCCGCCGTGACAGTGGCCGTGTTTCTTGGGCTGTTCGCGTGGTGGTGGTTTACTCCGTTTGTGCTTCGGAGCAGCGAACGCGAAGACTGGTATCAGCGAGACTGGCGCGGCCGATTGGTTCACCTTCGTTCGGTGGGTTATTATAGCTCGGGTCGGAAGTGGTTTGAGTGCGGTCCCCAGGGATCAGATCCAAAGTTCTTCTCCCCGGACGGCAGCGACGCAACGGCAGAAGTGCTTAACACTCTGACTCCCGCCGAGGTCGAGGACATTCTCGAACCGCATTGATACGGACCTGTTCCCTAACCAGGATCCCCGGCATGAATGATCGAGACTTGCTGAGCCGCATTACAACGAATCCCGAGATTATGGTGGGCAAGCCGGTTATTTGTGGAACGCGCTTGACAGTGGAGTACATTCTTGGGCGGCTCGGGCATGGCTCGAGTATCGAGGATCTACTGGAGGAGTATCCAAGGTTAGCAGTCGAGGATATTCGCGCTTGTCAGCTGTTTGCGGCCCGAGCTATGTCGGACGTGTCGTTTATGCCGATCTCTCCGGAGTCGGAGTAGATGCGATTCCTCGTTGACGAGTGTACGGGTCCCGCCGTGGCCCGCTGGCTTCGCGACCAGGGGCACGACGTCTACTCCGTTTACGATGAGGCGCCGGGATCGACGGATGAGTTGATTCTCGACAAAGCATACGCGGAAGACTGGATTCTGATTACGAACGACAAAGACTTCGGCACGATGGTTTTCCGCGAGCGAAAGCTTCACCGAGGTGTGGTGTTTCTGCGTTTGAAGGACGAGCGGCCGGTCATCAAAGTTAACGCAATTGATCGGTTGCTAAAGCATTGCCCAGATCAACTCGCTGGTCGCTTCATCGTCGTCTCGGAAACGCAGATCCGGTTCGCCCAAACGTGATTGTGCATGATCCGTGTCGCAACGTGCGGTTTCTTCCTTTCTCTGCTCGCCGCGGCCGCGTTGGCGCAAGCTCCGACTGATGACACAGCGCCGGAAGACGAGGCGCCCGCCCCGAAGCAAATTGCGATTGCGCCGACGGCCGAAGATGCGGAGATCGAGCGGCGGCTCTTGCGCATCTTGGAGGCGACGGAGTGGTTCACGTCGCCCGAGGTCGACGTCGATGAAGGGGTGGTGTTCCTTACCGGCCGCACCGAAACCGAGGAGCACAAGGAGTGGGCGTCGCGGCTGGCGCGAAATACCCAGGATGTGGTCGAGGTGGTGAACCGCATTGAGGTGACTGGCGGCCCGCTCTGGGACCTGACGCCGGCCCGCAACGAAGTCCGCGAGCTGTGGCGCGACGCGCTGCTGGCGGCGCCCATGATGGGCGTCGCTCTGCTGATGCTGGCCGTCACCATCGTCGCCACCTGGGGCGCCCGCACGGTGTGGCACACAGTGTTCCAGCGGCGGATGAAAAACGCCATCCTCCGGCAGATGGCCGCCAACGCAATCGCCGTGGTGGTGTTGATCCTGGGGCTGTACCTCATTCTCAAGATCTCCGGACTGACGCGGCTGGCGGTAACGGTGCTGGGCGGAACTGGTCTGTTCGGGCTGGTGGTCGGCATCGCGTTTCGCGACATCGCCGAAAATTTCCTGGCGAGCATCCTGTTGAGCGTGCGGCGGCCGTTCGAGATCGGCGACTTGATCGACATTGACGGCAAGCTGGGCTTCGTCCAGGCTGTGACCACGCGGGGAACGCTCCTGATCACCTTCGAGGGGAACCACATTCACGTCCCCAACTCCGCGGTCTACAAGAGCGTCATCAACAACTACACCGCCAACCCCAACATGCGGCTCGACTTCACCGTCGGCATCGGCTACGACGACGCGATCGCCACGGCCCAGGAAGTCGGCGTGCGGGTGCTCCGCGACCACGCGGCGGTGCTGGACGATCCCGAGCCGATGGTGCTGGTCGATCAGCTCGGCTCGGCCACGGGCGTCCTGAAGTTCTACTTCTGGGTGAACATCCGGGAGCATAGCGAGATCAAAGTGCGCTCGGCGGCGATGCGGCTGGTGAAGCGGGCCTTCCAGGAGGCGGGGGTGAGCATGCCGGACGAAGCCCGCGAGGTGCTATTCCCGCAAGGCGTGCCGGTGCGGATGCTCGCTGCCGAGGAGGAAGAGCCCGAGGAAGCAGCGCCGGCCGGCCCGCGTCCCTCGCGAGAGGAGCGACTTACGACGGAAGACCGCATCAGCAGCGAC